>JALVAI010000197.1 GCA_027011235.1 Desulfobulbaceae bacterium | reverse complement strand
TGGGGTCACCAGGTAGGCAGTGGCGCGATATCCGATGGCAAGGTTGACGCCGATCATCCAGATAACCGCCATTGCCCCCACTAACAGTAACATCGGAACACGCTCGCCGGGGTGAAGAAAAAAATCCGTCAACAGACAAAAACAGGCCGCAGCCGCAAGAAAAAGCGTTGGCAGCCATATCATCTCCAGGGGATTAGCCCTGTCTCTGGTCAGGGCCTCCACCCTGGTACGCAGGGGGTGGCGTAATTTTTCCACCGGATTAAAGACCGTCCGCCTGCGGCGGTAATATTTTTTTACTTTTTTGGTACTGGTCTCATCTCCGTCAATGAAAAGACCGTCCACCAATTCCCGTTCATAACCATGAAGAGTGGAACGGGGAACAAGCAGTTGCAGATGCAGGGTATAGATTCCCGGTATTTTCCACCCCAGCCACGGGATGACCTCCTGCTCCACCCGGCTGGACATCTTTTTTTCCTGGACCATCCTGGCCAGCACCGCCGCCACCTCACAGGAATCTGTTTTTTTATCCCAGATGGCTCCGACAACTTCAGGGGCAAGGGTAAACACATGGCGCTCAAGCCAGGACCCGTCCACCTGCTCAACAGGAACCAGGGGTTGAAAACGACCACGACTCCGCTCATGGGCAACAAAATTCATACCCTGGACAAGGACGAGAATCCAGAGGCAGACAATGGCCACAGCCCGGAGAAGGCGTGGGGATTTGGGCACTGAATCGGGCGCGGACATTCTGGAGACAATCTTTTGTGGATGGTAATTTTTTGTTCCAACAGCGGCCGGAACCCCACCGGGATGTAACAGAGTTGCCGACAGAATAACGGAAGTGCCGGGTGGCAGCGAATTTCTTTCCACATGGGTTGGCAAGTCTCCCTGCACCTGCCAGGATGGATCAAGGGTCAGATCAAGGGAAAAATGTTTGATAATGCCGTTCCGGTCCGGAAAGGCAAAGTCATGCCGGAGCTGATAACCGCCTCCGTCCATCGGCAACAATATACCGGAAAGGGAATACTTGAGCTGATAGGTAATGGCCTTGCCGGTAAATGGCGGATCAGAGGGCAGACGGGCCCGCCAGCGGACCACGTTGCCATTGTACCGGACCCAGTGGTCAACCCGGGAGAGATCACCTCGTACAAGGGGAACTCCAACCCCGGTTTTTGGATTAAGGCGATAGATATTATGCAGGATGAGCTGTTGTCCGGGACGAAGATCAAAGCGTCGCTCACCACCGTTCCAGGCGCCTGAAAACACCATTGTCTGCTGTTCAAGTACATGGAGACGGCCGTCACGATCAAGGTTGGCGGAAACCTTCATATCCTGCCAGTACAAACTCCTCGCAGCTGAGATTGCAGGAGCCAGTATCCCAACAACGAAAACACAAAAAATCATCCTTACCACCGACATATGGACCTCTTGCTGCCAGAATTTCATGGTGTGCCTTTTCTCTATCTCTTCTCAGGATAGCTGATTCCGGCCCACGGACAAAATTATTTTCTCCCCCCTTGTCATTACAACAGTCTCCCAACCCATTTTCCCTGGTCTAAACAGAAAACATAGCTGGAAATATCAGGTAACTCTGTAAGAAAATAGTTGCCTTTTTGCCACTTTCCAATTATGAATAATAATCATTAACTATAATTAAAAATACTTGAACAGGGGTGATATCATGTGCCAGGAAGTACGAAAAACCTGCAAATGCGGCCAAAACAGCGCCCAGTTTCATCTTCGTGACAACGTTCTCTCCAAGGAGGTCATAGTTGACCTGTACTGTCCCGACTGTTCTGACCGGGTCGAACCCGATCCCGCCACCATGGTGATGGATAACGGCTGGGTCATAGTCTATGATATGGACCTGGCCCGGTTTATGACCATGGGCAAACTGACGCTGGACGCGGAGCAGGTGCAACCCGGTTTTCTGTTCGATATGGGTTATGCCTGCTGGCTGGAAATGTATCCAGGTGAAAAAGAGGATGTTCTTGCAGAACGCGCTGAAATCATGCAACTGCAAAAAACTGATCCAAGCCGCTACCTCAAGGAGATAAGCAGTTGGAATATTGCCAGAATAGAACGATTAAAAGCTGAAGGATGGCGCAAGGCCCAGGCAGCATAGGCAGGGGCGGCGAACGATCTTGTCATTACTCTCTTGAACAATCCAGGTCACCGGTGTATTACTGCCTCTCTTTTGGAGTTCCCCCCCGCCTCAGTTTTCTGAAAATCGGCGCCAGGAAAGGCGTTGAAGAACTGCGTCATGGTGCTCAAATCCTGAGGCTGCATCATTGCGGCCGGACATGGGCTTTGCCGGTGCAAACGCTTCAGGGGATAGTAAAAACCACCACCCGGAAATACCAATTTTTTCAAGATGGTAGATACAGACATATCCGCCAAGGACGGTCCCTCCCGGAAAAGGCCATGGATCTCCCTGCCCCGTTCCCTGGCCTTTCTTCTCAAAAGTCCACAACTGCTCGGCTGGAGTCTTCTGCTGGTTTTTCTTACCGGCGCCCTGACCTGGCTGGGCTATGTTGAGGCCACCCGCCTGGTCGATGGTCTGACCGGGTCGTTTTTTTTCCAGCCACCACAGAAACATGGGCTCTACGGCTGGTTTCTGAGATGGGGCTGGCTCCTTGCCAAATACCTTTTTCTTGCCATCTCCAGGGTTACGGCCTTTTATCTCTCTTTCCTGGCCGCCTACTGCCTGACAAGTCCGGGCTATGTCTTTCTGGCAACGGCCACGGAAAAAAAATATGCGGGGGGAATATTAGCTGCAGAACAGGGACTTTCCCTGCGGGGTATACTCATTGATCTTGTTGAGGGGTGCAAAATCGGGCTTGTCGGCCTGCTGGTTACCGTTGTCGCCCTGGTTGTCAACTTTATTCCGGTCATCGGCCAGGGTCTGGTCTTTCTTCTCTACACCTTTTACTCGGCCCTGATGTTTATCGATTATCCCTCTTCCAACCGCCGCTGGAGCCTGGGCCGAAAAATATCCTGGCTCATCCGTCACCGGGACCGAGCCTTCCGACTCGGTCTGCTACCCGCTCTGATTACCCTGGTGCCGATCGTCAATATTCTGTTCATGGCCCTGCTCTTTCCCCTGTTCACCGTCCACACCACCTTAAATTTTATCACCGTCGAGGACAGGACCTGAACAGTACCTCAGTCCCGGTCGGTGATTTTTTTTGCCCGCAGTTGTTTCAGGCGGCTCCGCATCTTTTTGGCCGATAAACGTCGCTCCCTGGCCCGTTTGGGTATCCTGGTCCTTTTCCGCGGTCGCTGTTCATGGAGCGCCGAACGCAGCAGGGTATAAAACCGACGGACAACCTCTTCCCTGTTGGCCCCCTGGGTCCGATACGTATCAGAGGAGATCTTGAGAATACCATCCCGATTGATCCGGCCGCCAAGGCGGTTGCGGATAAGTTGCCGCTGATGTTCATCCAGGGAGGGTGACCTGTCCACATCAAAGGAGAGGGTAACCCTGGTGTTTACCTTGTTGACGTTCTGGCCGCCCGCACCGGAGCTGCGGGAAAAGGAAAACACAAGCTCGGAAAACGGTATCCGTATATCATTTTTCACCGGTCCCTCCTTTCCGCTCCCCCGGTTACACAACCTTATCTTCTGCTGCAGACACGATCGGCAAACCCGACCGCTGTCAGATAATGTTCCATCACCTCGGCCCCGGAAAGACCTAACTCCGGCAGTATCTTTTCGCAGGTGGAATGATCTCCCCGTTCATAGGCAACGACGAGCCGCAGATACGGAAAGAGCTCCCCCTTTCCCTCGACAAGCGCTTTTTTAACAGACTCGGCAAGGGGTAAAGACTCCATGATCTCTTTCATCGGGATGTCAAGCAGCGCATCAAGCAGAGAAAACAGGCCAAGCAGAAAAAGATCGGACTGATCGGCAACGGATTGCCCCGGTTTTGCCAGCAGCTCACAAAACCGACCACGAATGATGGACAGACAGACAAGTTCCTCTGGTTTGTCCGATGCCAGTTCGGAAATAATCACCAGGGTCACGAAACGACGAATCTCTCTCTCCCCGAGATAAACTATGGCCTGCCGCACCGAAGTAACCTCATGGAGGAGATAGTAATAGGCGGAATTGATGTATCGCAGAAGTTTATAGGTTATGCCCAGGTCCATGGAAATGATGCTATCAAGCCGATCAACGGTTGTCTTTTTTCGGTTGACCTCGGCAAGCAGATTCAACAGGTTGACCTTGAGCGATGTTACCTCCCGGATGCGCAGGGTTTCCGGTTGACTGAAAAAATAGCCCTGAAAATAGGTGAAACCCAGCTTCAGGGCCCGGTCAAACTCTTCATGGGTTTCAATCTTTTCGGCAAGAAACTTAAGCCGATGCCGGGACAGGCGATAGAGCATCTGTTCGATCTCATCCATGGTCGACAGGCGAAAATCAACCTTGATAATGTCGGCCAGTGCAATCAACGGCTCAAGTTTGCGCGCATAGACAAAATCATCAAGGGCGATCAAATACCCTTTTTCCGATAAATTCCGACAGGCCTCTATAACCTTCTCCGATGGTTCAACATCCTCCAGAATTTCGATAACAATCTTGGTTTTGGCAAAAAAACCGGCTACATCCCTGCCCAACAACTCTTCGGTAAAATTAATAAAACATGGTTTGCCACCAGATATCTTTTCTATGCCCTCGGTCAAAAACGCACTGGACAACACACTGGTCGTGGCCCTGTTTCCACTCACCTGACCGAGCTTTTTCCCCATGGACTGGCGAAAGAGCAGTTCATAGGCATACACCCGTTTATTTTTGGTGAAAATGGGCTGCCTGGCTATATATACATCCACGGTTTACTCACGGTTTCGGGAATCGAGGGTACACTCCAAGTCTTCTTTCATGCAGTATAGCGCAGATAGGGGGGAGACATCCAATAAATTTGGACAAACGATAAAAATTCCTGATGAAGAGCCGGAATGTCACAGGGGAACAAACACTCCCAATAAAGATGAACTCGTGAAAAGTTCAGACAATGCTTAAAGATGGCTAAGGAAAAATACAGATATACAGGTAAGTGAAGCGTAGACTCCGAGGAGTAGTGTTCCGGGGCGGGTCGCAACTATACTGGTAGTATGCCCACGAATCGCCACAGGACACACGACGCAGTAGATCGAAGTTTTTACGACGCCATCAATAAACTGGTGGGACGGGTTATAGAATCTGGTCGAGAAAGAGCCTGGTGCGGGCATGGACAGGATGGTCGAAAAAAGAATCGGGCGATGCCTCCTCCACTATGGCGCCCCCATCCATAAATACCACCTGATCAGCGACTTCACGGGCAAAACCCATTTCATGGGTCACCACCACCATGGTCATACCCTCGCGGGCAAGGGTGATCATAACCTCGAGAACTTCGCCGATCATTTCCGGATCAAGGGCTGAGGTTGGTTCATCAAAGAGCATGATCTTGGGCTCCATGGCCAGGGCCCGGGCTATGGCCACCCGCTGCTGCTGTCCTCCCGACAACTGGATGGGATAATGGTTCGCCCGGTCACGAATGCCAACCTTGTCCAGCAGTTCATACGCCATTTCCTCGGCCATGCCCCTGTCCATTTTCTTTAACTTGATTGGGGCCAGGGTCAAATTTTCCAGCACGGTTTTATGCCTGAACAGGTTAAAATTCTGAAACACCATGCCCAGCTCCATCCGTATCCTGTTTATGTCTTCATCGGGATCATAGAGGTCATGGCCGTCAACGATAATCGAGCCGGAACTGATGGTTTCAAGACGATTTATGGTCCTCAGAAGCGTGGATTTCCCGGAACCGGAAGGGCCAAGGACAACCACCTTTTCTCCAACCGCCACATCAAGACTGACATCATCCAGGGCCTTGAAGGAACCGAAGTATTTATTGATATGGCGAATTTTGATAATCGGGTCAGCGGCGTTCATAATGACTGAGACGGTGTTCCATGTTGGCTATCAACCGGGAAAGAACCAGGGTGATGAGAAGGTAGATCAGGGCGATCATGGTGTAGGTTTCAAAGTAGTTAAAACTCTCCGAGGCATATTCGCGCCCGCGGCGCAGGATATCGGCCACCGCAAGAATGGAAACCAGGGAAGTGTCCTTTAGCAGGGCAATAAATTCGTTGCCCACCGGCGGGAGAATGGTCCGCCAGGCCTGGGGCAGGACCACGTAGGCCATGGTCTGCCGCCGGTTGAACCCCAGGGACAGGGAGGCCTCGGTCTGACCATGGTCAATGGACTTGATGCCAGCCCGAAACACCTCCCCCATGTAGGCGCCATAACAAAAGGCCATGGCGATGACCGCCGCCACAATGTCCGGTACCCGGACAATGCGGCCAAGGGCGAAATAAATATAAAAGAGCTGGACCAGCAGGGGAACGCCGCGCACAATCTCGACATAGAGGGAGGCAATCAGGTTGATAAACCTGTTTTTGGACAACCTGCCCAGGCCGGTCAGCAACCCGATCACCAGGGCCAGGGAAATGGAGGCAATGGTCACCTTGAAGGTTACCAGGATGCCGTCGGGAACAAAACTGAGTATGCGCGCGTATGGATCCGGTTTCAGCAGTGGCAGGATGATCAACAGGGACACGGTGCCAACAAGGGCAATCCACCAGGCCGAAATCAATCCCTTGTCCTCGGGATCGGGAATTGCCGCCCCGTCCCCGATTTCAATTTTTTTTTCCTGATCAGACATAACGCCCTTTACTCTCCCCTTCCTGTGCGGCCGGTCTATCCGGAATTACACGGGCCAACAGAACAGCCCCGCCAAATTCCAATCTCCACCCGTCAAACTACAACCAAAAATCTTTTGTTTCGCATCACTTCCAGGAGCCCCTGTCCTTGTGCCCATGGTTGACAGGCAAGAACGGGGCTCCTGGCGCTCCATTTTCTACTGACCGATCCACTTTTTCTTCAACTGTTGGTCTATTCCCTTGGCCTTGACGGCCTCGATTCCCCTGTTCAGCAGATCAAGGATTTTTTTGTTTCCCTTTTTCACGGCAAAGCCGTAATTTTCAACCTTGTCAGTTTTGAGAACAGCGGCAATCTTCAGCTTATCCTTATACTTGTCCAGGGCATAATTGGCGGCGACAGGATCGTCACAGACAACAGCGTCTATCCGGCCCACATTCAAATCCTCCATGGCCAACCCGATTTCATCATATGACTTGGGAATAACCCCCTTGACCTCCTTGATGGCAAAGTAACCGGTGGTGCCGATCTGACCACCGACCTTCTTCCCCTTCAAATCGGCCAGTGTTTTTGCCGACGACGACTTGGGTACAATCAGCGCCTGGCGGACCGTGAAATAAGGCTCACTGAAATCCATCGCCTTTTTCCGCTGCTCGGTGATGGAAACGGAAGAGCTGATAGCATCATACTTGCCTGCAGCCAATCCGGCAAAAATTCCATCCCAGGCCGTGTTTTTAAATACCGGGGTAAACCCGGCCTCTTTGCCGGCCGCTTTTAAGAAGTCAACGGAAAAACCGACGATCTGTTTTTGGGCGTTGACAAACTCCATGGGCGGCCAGGTGGCATCGGTGGCAAATACTATCTTGGTCTCCGCCCAGGCAGTACCATAAAGCGTTGACAGGGCAACAAGAATCATAATAAATTTTTTTAACATGAGAATCTCCTCAACTCTGAAATTTTAACAAATCGGTACCCCGAACCGGACAACCGGCACCAAGGTGTCATGTACCACCCAATTGTCCGGGAGGCAATAAAAACAAACCCGCAAAAGTTCCCCAAACAGAAATAAGGAAAACTTTTGTCCGGTAACCCGCGAAGAAGTCGTTCATCTTTCACTTGACGTCTTCCACCACCAACAGGTAGAATAACGCCCATATTCATCATCCACCACCACATTCCCAGAGGATACCCATGAAGATACTCAAGACCTTACTTCTCATTGCCTTTGCCATAACAGCGCTCACTCTGACCACCGGCTGTAGCAAAAAACCGGTGCCGTCCTACTCTTCCCAGGCTGGACACAATGCTCCGGAGGGCAAGGAACTGGCTTCGGGGAAACAGGGAACCATCAGTGAAGAAACCATGAATGGTGAAGAATCATTGGATGCCGGCGGAGAAAATCTCGGCAGTCTCGGAGTCAACAGCGACCAGAACTCCGAAGAGTATAAAAGGACCCATGGACGATCTTCCATTGAAATGCAGCCCATTTATTTTGATTTTGACCAGGCCTCCATCCGTGATGACCAGGTTCCCCGGCTGGAACACAATGCGGATTACCTGAAAAGTAATCCGGCTGTGAAACTCGTCATCGAGGGGAATACCGATGAACGGGGCACCAATGAGTATAACCTTGCCCTGGCTGAACGCAGGGCCATTAACGCCAAAACCTATCTTGTTGAACTCGGTATCGACGCCTCCAGGATACGCACTGTCAGTTACGGTGAAGAACGTCCCCTGTTCACTGGCCACACAGAGGATGACTGGGCCCAGAACCGGCGGGACGATTTTGTCCTGGAATAAACCCCTGCCCCCTCCTCCCTCCTTCTCCATACCCTGAAATCCCCCGGAAACAGAAAATCTGTTTCCGGGTTTTTTTCTCAGACGTTTTTCCTTACCAACCCATTGATAAAATACCCCCTCCCCATGTTTTTTCTTGACACAGGAATAATTATCAACTACTTTCGAAAAAAACTAACAGTTAACAATAAATATCAAATATGCAGAAACTTCTTCGTATGACTCATCAACGGGAAATAATCCTTGATGAGATGAAAAAATGTAAAACCCATCCCACCGCGGATGAGCTTTACGAACGAATCAAGAAAAAGCTGCCCAGGATCAGTCTGGCCACCGTGTATCGTAACCTGGAGATCATGTCCGAGTCAGGGCTGATCAACAAACTCGAAATCAGTGGACGGCAGAAACGATTTGACTGGGAACTGGACCAGCATGATCATATTTATTGTGTGCAATGCCACAGGGTGGATAACATTGATCTGGCGGGAAAGAAAAACATCCCCCTACCCGAACAGGAAAACCATGGCTATATTGTGTCTGGATGCCGGGTTGAATTTTACGGTGTCTGTCCAAAATGCCAATCATTACTTCTAGAAAAAAAGAACAGGAAAGGA
>JALVAI010000196.1 GCA_027011235.1 Desulfobulbaceae bacterium | reverse complement strand
GATAGACCCACCAACCGATATCCAACATGGACAAAACCATGTCCAGGTACCGCTGGTTTCGTTCGGGAATTTGCCTGTAACATCTAATTCCCCATATACATACCGCCATTAACATGCAAAGTCTGTCCGGTCAAGTAACCGCTTTCAGGAAGTGCAAGAAAAGCGACACAGCCGGCAACATCTTCGGGGGTGCCCAAGGTTCCCAGGGGAATCTGGGCACGTATCGTTTCCTGAATGTCCTCAGGCAGAGAACTGGTCATGTCTGTGACAATATATCCGGGTGCAACACTGTTGACGGTGACCTGTCTCGGAGCAAGTTCTCTGGCCATGGATTTGGTCAGACCGATCATTCCTGCCTTGGCCGCGCCATAGTTGACCTGACCGCCATTGCCGAGGAAACCGATCACCGAGCTGATATTTATGATCCGTCCCCAACGTTTTTTCATCATGGCACGCATCACGGCCTTGGAACAAAGAAAAGCACCCTTCAAGTTGGTGTCAA
Organism: Desulfobulbaceae bacterium; assembly: GCA_027011235.1. Taxonomy (GTDB): domain Bacteria; phylum Desulfobacterota; class Desulfobulbia; order Desulfobulbales; family Desulfobulbaceae; genus DRLX01. The sequence continues at coordinate 2,105 of JALVAI010000196.1, read as the reverse complement.
GTACAAGGTCCCAGTCTGTTTCTTTCATCCGGGCCATCAATCCGTCTCTGGTTATGCCTGCGTTATTAACCAGTATATCAGGGCCCCCGGATTCAGAGGTAATATGTTTGACCGCTTTTTGCACCGAGCCTCCATCAGCTACATCAAAACCAATACTTCTGCCAATGCCGCCCTTCTCTTCAATGAGTTGCACGGTCTCATCGGCTGCGGACGGATTGGAGACATAATTGACCCAGACCGTACATCCCATGGCTGCCAGACGCAGGCAAACTGCCCGTCCAATTCCCCTGCTGCCTCCGGTAACCAAAGCTGTTTTGCCATCAAGACTCATTTGCGTGCCTCCCGGATTTTCTGGGTCAGAGCAGGAACTATTTCAAACAGATCACCAACAACACCATAAGTGGCAATATCAAAAATCGGCGCCTCTGCATCGCGATTAATGGCAACAATGGTTTTGGCCGACTGCATACCAACGGCATGCTGTATGGCCCCTGAGATACCACAGGCAATGTAGAGTTTGGGGCAGACGGTTTTTCCGGTCTGGCCAACCTGATGGGGATAAGAAACCCAGCCGGCATCGACCGCAGCCCTGGAAGCTGCAAGGGCGCCGTTAAGTTCATCGGCCAGTTCCCGCAGTATTGCAAACCCTTTCTCGCTTTCCAGGCCCCGTCCTCCTGCTACCAGAACCTCGACCTCCTGGATATTGACCTGGTCTGTTTCCTCCCGGACGGTTTCCAGCACTTCAACATCTGATGCAAACAGTTCCTGGTCAACGGCAGGGGTAATAACCTCTCCGCTACGTCCGGGATCCGGCTCCAGGGGCGCCATGACCCTGGCCCGAACCGTGGCCATCTGAGGCCGGGAATGCGGACACTCAATCGTGGCCATGATATTGCCGCCAAAGGCGGGCCTGGTCTGAAGCAACATGCCGTCTTCCCTGCGAATGGCAAGCTGGGTACAATCAGCGGTCAGACCGGCGCCAAGGGCAGTCGCCACCTGGGGAATAACCGATCTGCCTATGGCAGTGGCTCCGGCCAGGACAATTTCAGGTTTATACTCCCGGATCAAATGCTCAAGGATCCTGCCGTATACGTCTTCCCGGTAGTGGCCAAGAGCGGGGTCATCGACAAGATAAACAATATCTGCTCCGCCTGCAATCAGGGAATCACAGGAATCCCGCAGATCATTGCCAAGAAGAACACCACTAAGGGCAACTCCTCTGTCATCGGCCAGCTGACGGCCAATACCGAGCAGTTCATAGGAAACATCGGCGATTACACCCTGCCTAGCTTCAATAAAGACCCATACCCCTGACCAGGCATCAAGGTCAATCTTCTGGCCTCTGCCAATGTCTTCAATCTCGAGGGCCTCGACATCACATGCGTCCACACAGGTACCGCACAGTGTACATCCTTCTCCGACCACGGCCAGGCCGTCTTCAACCACTATGGCGCCAAAGGGACAACTTTCTTCACAGGCGCCGCAACCAACACATTTATCACTGTCAACTTTCAACATTGCTCTTTTTGCAATCAGTTATTTAAGGCCGCCGGTAGACAGGCTTTGCCAGGATTTATCCGAAAATAAGGTTACGCATGTCTTTTTAGCACAACCTTTTGATTTCCATGGATTGTTGTGTCGTCAAGCCATGTTGGTTTATCCGAAAATAGCCCACATAGCTGTGTCGTTCCGGATTATTTTCAGATAAACGGTTTCAAACACTCGACAAGCCGGTCGACCTGTTCATCGACCGAACCGGTAAAAACAGCCCTATCCCCTCTGGGCTCCGGTGAAAACACCTTAACAACCTGGGTGGGAGATCCCGCAAGACCAATGCATTGCTCCTCGGCTCCTATATCTGCTGCGCCAAGTGTTGTAATTACCGCCTTCTTGGCCCGCATCTTTCCCTTTAGAGACGGAATTCTTGGTTCATTGATGTCCTTGACCACGGTCAGCAGGGCTGGTAACGGCAGCCGGACAACATCATAGCCGTCATCCATCATCCGTTCAACAACGATATGGTCAGCTCCGACCTCTCTGGTTTTCTGCACACAGGTGACATACGGCCTGTCCATGCGTGATGCTATCCCGGGACCGACCTGGGC
>JALVAI010000195.1 GCA_027011235.1 Desulfobulbaceae bacterium | reverse complement strand
GTGTACCAGGAGAAAGCCTCCCAGCAAAAAGCCGGTCACGGCCATGATATATTTCTTGCCGACAGAGGATAAACAGGTTTGTTTGAACCATGACATGATAGCGTCCTCTTTGTAGGAGCCCGCCCCTGCGGGCGATTGGGCGAATTGCCTGCGCGGTTATTATCGCCCGCAGGTAAGCGAGCCTGCGAGACTCCGGGAGCGGGTTCCTACGACAATTGTTATTATTGGTTTGCGGATGAGACCCGCCTTAATAACTCTAAACTCAGAACTTGTCTGTAAAAGCGAATACAGGAGTTTTGTCCGTCGCCGAGTAACTGCGGTTTGTACAACTTTTTCATTCTTGAACGACGATTGATTGTATTGCTTTCATCACAGGAACACAATGGGAAAAAGAGAAAAAACAGACAATTTTACACCCCATGATCAGGCTGTGATTCGGGAGCGGGCGGTAAAGGCTGCTATCCATCTCCGGCATTGCCGCCTTTGCCCTCGAAAATGCGGGGTAAACAGGTTGGCCGGTCAGGTGGGATTTTGTGGAATCGGTTCCAGGGCAAGGGTTTTTTCTTATGGCCCCCATTTTGGTGAAGAACAGTCCCTGGTCGGTGCAAAGGGATCGGGAGCGATATTTTTCAGCGGCTGCAACCTGCACTGCGTTTTTTGTCAAAATCATGAGATCAGCGGTGGCATAAATGGCCATCTTGCAGGCAGGGAAATGGAGGCTGGGGAGCTGGCGAAAATAATGATTGCCCTTCAAGAGCAGGGTTGCGCCAATATCAACCTGGTCACACCGACCCATGTGGTGCCGCAGATCCTTGCCGCTCTGGCCGAGGCCGTGGGCCTGGGATTACAAATTCCCATTGTCTATAACAGCAGCGGCTATGACCGGGTTGAAACCCTTGCCCTTCTTGATGGTATAATTGATATTTATATGCCTGATTGCAAGTTTTTTTCAGAGGTCAAGGCGGCCCGCTACCTGCAGGCAAAGGACTATCCGCAGGTTGTGAAAAAGGGTATTTACGAGATGCATCGCCAGGTGGGCGATCTTGTCTGTGATGCGCGGGGCATTGGTGTCAGAGGGCTTTTGGTCAGGCACCTGGTAATGCCGGGTATGGTCGGGGAGGCTGAAAAGATCATGAGCTTTCTTGCCGATGAAATTTCCCGGGAAACCTTTGTCAATATTATGGACCAGTATCATCCCTGTCACAGGGCAGGGGAGTTTCCTGAGATCAACAGGACGATTGCCCCTTCCGAGTATGAACAGGCCATGCAGGCCGCCCGTAGATCGGGCCTGCATCGATTTGAGCAGCGGGACATCGGACGCCTTCTGGCAATGCTCGGGAAATAATAGCCAATAAAGGTCAGGTGACCATCACATGTTCGTCAATGCGCTGCATTCCCTCCATGAGCAGTTTCATGAAATAGCCGATTTCCGGGACGTCAAAATCTTCAGGCGGCAGCCCCGGGGTGAACTTGAAACGGCCGTTTTTTTCGCGCAGGACAGCATAAAAAGCCTCCTCCCCCTTGGCGCCGCCGTAACTGGCCTTGATCAAAGCACCGTGCCGCAGGGAAAAACGGGCCGTACCCTGCTGCAGCTGGGTAATGGTCAGGATGCCGGTCTTGGCGTTCATGTTGAGTGTCTGGAAAAGGGCCTCGGCCGGTATTTCTTCAAGTCGGCCGATCATGCCTAAGGTGTAATCATCGGAACGCATCCTGTTGGCGTCGGTGAGTCGTTTTGCCAGCAGCCGGGTGAAATATTGTTGCAGGGCCGGATGTTTCTGCAGGATATTCTTGAAATGTTTGTGCTCGATATAGAGGACTTCACCATGTTCACGGGCCTGGACGGTGGCCCCGGCATTTTCATTGCATATCAGGCTCATCTCGCCGAAAACATCTCCTTTTTCCAACGTGGATATGGGAATACCGGCATCATTGAGAATTTCGACCCTGCCGGAGGCGACAATATAAAAATTAGCGCCCGGGTCCCCTTTGCGGATGATAATCTGGTCCTTTTCCACTTCGGCCAGCTGAAAATGCTTGATAACGCTGTTGAGGTTTTTTTGATCGATATTGCGGAAAAAGGGAAAATTTCCCAGTCGATGGAGCAGGCTGCCGATGCGGACCGCCTCGTCTTCCATATCGTCCGCCTCGGCCCGCAATCCCTGAAAATGCTCCAGCCTGAGCGAGCCTGTACAACCACTGCAGGAGATAAGGCAGTCCGGGATGTGGTCGGCCCGTTCATATTCAATGATTATTTTATTCAGATCACCATAGAGAATTTTGCACTGTTCCCGATTGGGCGGGGAATGGACAACCGTGGTGTTGATAAAGGAATGATCGCCGCCGCTTTCCATGGCAAGGGCAATGCCGGAAACGGTAAAGGTGTCACCGTATCTGAATAAAGGGCAGTGGCGGCTTTCACAGACCCGAAAGGATTCTTTGGGAAAACCCATGGTTCTGCCTGGTTTGGCCTGTTGCTTTTTTTTCATTGATCTGCGGGACAGGGACCCGATTCTAAGGAAAATGGGGGATGAATAATCCGACTCTTTGGTCTATTATGCACAGAAAGAGGAGCGGTAATCAAATTTTTTTTATCCCCAACGCTGCAGCGGCCCATCATATTT
>JALVAI010000194.1 GCA_027011235.1 Desulfobulbaceae bacterium | reverse complement strand
GTTGCCATCTGTTCCTCCGTTATATTGATATGGTGCGGCCAGCACATGGCCATAGCCAAACGGCCGTTGCGCGGGCGGCGCCAGCAGGCATTGGTTGTTGAGTTTTTTCCGGACGATTGTGGACAGATCCTGGTCGGAATCCGCATGCAGGTCGATAAGCAGGCTGGTCCCGGCCCCGTACCAGGCGCGGGCCGGCCTGGCCCGGCCGCTGGCCATGGAAAAGCCGCCCAGGTAGACCAGGGGCGGGCAGAGACAGCCGCACACCCGCACCTGACCGGAATCAAGCCCGGCAGCCTCGGCCACCATGGCGGCAAGTCCGGCCAGGTTGTGCCAGCGGCCAGGGGTGAGCAGGATCAGCCAGATCCGGAGCGACTCACCCGCTGCCAGTCCGTCCAGATGTTTGCCCCCAGCCAGGTCTTGCCAGTGGGGATCGACCCCGGCCGCGCGGGCAAAACCAATCACGCCTCCTTTTTTCCCGGCCACCACGGTGCCCCTGTGGAGAGCCTTTGCCGACAGTGGGCTGGCCAGGTTGCCGGAAAACCATCCGCACAGACCGCTGTCCGGGGCAAACCGGAGCATGGACAGGGTATAGAGCATCCCTTCCTTGGCCCGGCCCGGCAACCGGACCTGATCCTTTTTGTCCCCCTTTTCCCGGGCCAGGCCGGTGTGGGTCTCCCGGCAGACAAAGGGCGGCAGGTCATGGCAGTATTCACCTGGCTGCAACTGCTTGGCACCGCACAGCAGGGCAACCATGCTGCGGCAGCTCAGCCAGCCGGATGCCGGTTTTTCCCGGTCCTGGCCGGGCGCACCCAGCAGCTCCAGCCCAGATTCGGCGCCCTGATCCATAAGCAGACTGTTTCGGTCAGCTCCGCTCTCTGGAAGATGGGCACGAACCAGCGCGCATCCTGGTTCCTTGATTGGGCCAAGCAGCATGGCCGGGGCAGGCAGCCACATCTGCATTTTTTGCGTTCCCTGCCGCCTTCTGCCCGGAAAGGGGCCCATGAGCTGCCAACCCTGCGGCAGTTCATCGGGAGCGCCCACCAGTTTGGCCACCCGCTGTCGCGGAGAAAAGATGCCGGCCTCATCGAGCAGCCGGGTCCGGATCATGCCCTGAAAGGCGGAAATGGGCGGCGGAAACCAGGAGTCCCCGGTATGGGCCTCACCGGCAGGCAGGGCGCCGGGACGACCGAAATAGAGCCTGGTGACCGGCCGGAGAAAGATGGGGGTGTTCATGGCGTGCCTCCCTGTTGATGGAGATAACGGCAGAAAAACAGGCCTGCCAGGGGTTCAGCCTCCTGTTTGTTACGGCATCCCTGTTCGGTCCCGCTGCTGTCCCGGCAGCACTTATGGTTCTTGGCGCCGAGCCGGTAACCGGCTGCCCAGAGATGGAGGATAGCCGCCTCCAGTCTGGCGGGAAGCGCAGTACCGTCCACGGCCTTGTTCAGGATGCCCCGCAGCAGGGCCAGCCGCTCTTCGGGACTGATCTCAAGCCGGGCCGGGTCCAGGAGAACGGCACTGCGGGCCAGCTTGTAAGGCAGGGCCTTGGAGATTTGCCTGTTGGCAAATCCGGTGGTGATCTCCTGCACAGCCTCGTTCAGGGACATGGCCGTTGCCGGACGGGCAACCGGGGAATCATCCTCGCCGACCAGGTCCCAGGGGCAGCCATACATGGTCTTGATACCGTTTCTGGAAAAATGACCCAGGCCCACTGCGTTTCTGCCGGCCCGTTCCTTGGCCCAGGTATCGAGGAGTTGGTGGCTGGTTTGAAACAGCAGGCCAAGGCGGGTCTTGAAATGGCCGCAGGCGATGCCGGCCGAGATACGGCCGCTGCGGCCCAGCATGGGCAACAGCCTGCCCCGTCTGATCAGCTGTTTGACCGTGTCCGGGGACGCCTGAAGGGGAACCGGCTGGAAACGTTTGCGCGCCTCTTGCGGATTCCACTGCCCTTTATCTTCCAGCCAGGACCAGGGATGGACATCGGGCCGGGTATCCACCAGCCAGGCAGCGGTAAACAGCTCCCGCAGCCTGGCTGCCATGGGCAGCGCATCCTCAAGCGGGGCCAGGGCAAGCAGATCGTCGCCGCCGGAATAGATCAGGCGTCCGCCATACTCCTGTTCCACCACCCAGGGGGCGATATGATGGTTGAAATTGGCCAGGGCCCGGCTGATAAAGGCGTGCAGGGACGGGCCGGTCTGTCTACTGCGGCGGCGCAGATCGCCCCAGAAGGTATCGGTGAACTTTTTCTGGACATCTTTATCCACATCGGGATGGAGCACATCCTGCCAGCGGGCATGGATTCTGTCCGCATCCCCGAGCAGCAGTTTGCCCATCTCGTCCCCGTCCATGGTGATGACCGCCACCTGGGTGGCCGGGGCTCCCAGGGCCTTGTCCGCCTTTTGTCGGAGATTGGTGACCCTTTTGACCAGTTCCTGCCACAGATCTTCTCTGCCTTTATCCTTTTCATACTGGAACCGGGCCTCGACCATCTCCGGAAACAGGGCCAACTGGGGATCAAGCTCAAGAAATCTCTCCAGCAGGGGATGGGCACGAGCGGCAGCCATCAGCCGGGGCAGGGCCCGGACAAAGGAGGGCCGCCCCAAGCCAAGCCGGTCATGGAGATCCATGAT
>JALVAI010000193.1 GCA_027011235.1 Desulfobulbaceae bacterium | reverse complement strand
GGATAATACCTTCAAGGGTCTGAATGAAAAACAGTTGGCAGCCGTAAAAGATCTTGTTGCCCAGCGTCAGCTTGCCGGAAATTTTGAAAGCAGGGGCGATAAGAAATTATTCCAGAAACAGGGTGAAGAACGAATGGATGCCCTCAAGTCCATTACCGCTGCCGCCAAGGCAAAGGCGATTACCCTGCCCAAGGACGTGACCCATGCCATTAAACACGCGGTCAAGCAGGTGCATAAGAAATCAAAAACCGTTTCCACGCTTACCGACTGCATGATCTGGTTCTTTGCCTTTGGCCTGATCGGACTTGGTATGCAGATTACCAAGAAGGCCATTCTGCAGGCCGGTGGCTGGCCATTGGTTATCGGTGTCATTTCCGGCGTCACCAAGGCGACATTGTCCTTCTTTGTTGTCCTGTGGCTGGTAAAAGATGTGGTGTTGAAATAGCAAACCGGAGGATATATTCATGAGTGAAGAAAAAATTACCATTGAAACCGGTGAGGCCGGCAAGGGTACATCAACGATAGATAAAGAGGCAAATACCGAAGAGCTTGAAGAACGTGCCCTGTCCGTATTTGCAAGTGAACGCAACGAGGATATTACAGCTCTTATTCTTTCACTGATAACTACCTTTATTGTCCTGATTTTCACCAAATGGATGTAAAAGAAATGTTTTTGTCATAAGGTAAAAGACGACCTTCCCGGGTTTGTTCTTCCGGGGAGGTCGTTTTTGTTTTATAGTTTTCTGAGTATCATCAATCCTTAGAAAGAAGGGATACCATCGCTTGGTGGGATTAAACAAAGAGAACCTCTCTACGTAACAGGTGAATTTTATGTCACACCAAGTAGGATACCAAGCGATGTTATCCCTGATACACCATTGCTGAGCTTCAGTGGTAATCAGGTATAGTTTTTCCCCATGCACGGATGCTCATTTTGCACCCGCCTGCAGACAATTCCTCCACATTCCCCATAAATTATGTTTAGATCACTTCTTCTCTGCACACATGGAACCGACGGGGCAAAACAGGCCGAACACCTCGTTTTTGCTGGTTTATATCCAAAAAACCCTGAAATATCAGTCACCGTATTGACCATCATTGACCAGGACTGGCAGGAGATGACCGGTGATGACTGGCTCAATTCCAGCCATACCCATACCACCTTTCTTGATCATGTTCAGCAGCAGATGCAGGAGGAAAATGAAGAGGACTGGCAGCGGATAAGAGAACAATATCCCCTGGCAAGGGAGGCGTCTTTTATCGGTGCGGTCGGGCCCATAGAGGAGACAATAGCCGCCCGGGCCAGGCAGAGAAAATGCGATTTGATTGTTATCGGACCGCATAGGGAAAGCAAAAGGTTGTTTAATCTGCAGATGGAAAAGGGACTACGGTCGAGAATCAACACAATTACTTTTCATAAAATATTACCCTGTCCACTCCTCGTGGCCCCGCTGAATATCGATGCAGAATGACACGGAACAGGTCCTTGACCTGAAACTTGAACCTGCGGCCATAACACGGCTTGACATCGGTGCAATAATTAGCAAGCAGAAACTTGTTCATCTGCATCCTCACTGGTTTGTTGATAAAGAAGAGCGGCGTGGTGATATACTGTTTGTGCAGCTGCGCGATTATGAAACCGACCGGGAATTTTCCCTGGGCCTGCGTCTTAATGTTTTTCCTGAACAGGCTGAAGAGGGCCAACAAAATATCATGCAGATCCAGCTTGTTGATTACGGCGCAACTGAACTGCTTTTTTTCATTGATCAGGATAAAACACGGGTACGCATTCGATATAGCAGCCAACAGGCCAGGCAAGACGTTGAGCAGGAGGTCCTGTTGTGGATTCGCGCTATTCAGGAATATCTCAGGCTGTATACAACCACGACTCCTCACACGTTTATCTTTCGTATTCTCATGAACAGGATGCTGCTGCAGATGAATCCCTCCCAGAGAAACATCTGTATCATGATCACCAAAATCACCATTATAGAAATACTGGTTATTCTTATTCTTGTGGTTGGCTATGTCTATTTTTCCTGAAAAGTTTTTTTGATGGCGTCGTAAAAACTTCGATCTACTGCGTCGTGTGTCCTGTGGCGATTCTCGACATACTACATGTATAGTCAAGATCCGCCACAGAACACTACTCCTTGGAGTCTCCGCTTCGCTCCGCTTACCTGTATATCTGTGTTTTTACTTAGCCATCTTTAAGCATTGTCTGGACTTTTTACGAGTTCATCTTTTTTAATTTTTTCGGATATTGAACAGGAGGGAAGTTGTTTTGGCCGCATCCGCTCCGCCCAGATATGGTCTGATCCAGATTGAACCGACCAGTCAATGCAATCTGCGCTGTCAAACCTGCCTCCGTGCATCCAACCCTGAGCAGTGGCAGGAGCGTGACCTTCCCTTTTCGCTTTTCCGGCAAGTATCCAAAGAGTTCAAACAGGCAGACACCATTCATCTGCAGGGCTGGGGAGAACCCCTTGTGCTTGGTAATTTTATTCGGTACCTGGAAACGGCAAAGGAAAACGGTTGCCGGGTAAGCTTTACCACCAACGGACAGGTAATGAAGAGAGAGCTTGCCGTTTCCCTGGTCCGGTCCGGTGTTGATGCAATCACCTTTTCCATGG
>JALVAI010000192.1 GCA_027011235.1 Desulfobulbaceae bacterium | reverse complement strand
GATATGCAACATTTATGCTGCAGATGCAAGATAATGAAATAACGTACTGATATAATAATTTTTAATCCTGAAATTTTTTGTTTTTTTATGACGTAAATTCAGGAGTGAGGAACCAACTGAGAAGGGAATTTCCATGAAACGAATTTTTGTATTTTTCAGCGTATTATGTCTTGTCCTGGCCGCCTTGCCGGCAATGGCCGTGCAGCCGGTGAAGATCGGCATGATCACCACCCTGTCCACCAAGGCGGGCTATCTCGGCGAGGAGATCAGGGACGGTTTTCAGCTGGCCATTGATATGGAAAAGGGCAGGCTGGGCGGCATTCCGGTAAAGCTGCTCATCGGCGATGACGGCCGCAAACCGGAAAAGGGCCGCCAGCTGGCCGAGAGATTTATCAAAAAAGACCATGCCAAAATACTGACCGGCCTCGTCTTTTCCAACGTGGCCATGGCCGTTGTCCCCATGGTCGTGCGTCAGGGCATCTTTGTTATCAGTCCCAATGCCGGACCTTCTTATCTTGCCGGCAAGGGTTGCAATAAAAATTATTTCAATACCTCCTGGCAGACGGACAACCTGTCCGAGGTTATCGGCCAATACGCCACCGAACAGGGATATAAGAATGTGTTTATCATTGCGCCCAACTACATTGCCGGCAAGGACAATGTGGCCGGGTTCAAACGCTATTACAAGGGCAGGATTGCCGGTGAACTCTACACCACTCTTGGCCAGGCCGATTATGCCGCCGAGATAGCCGCCCTGCGTTCGGCCGGGCCCGATGCTGTCTATTTTTTCCTGCCCGGCGGCATGGGAATCAATTTCCTCAAGCAATATGCCCAGTCCGGGTTGAGCCGGGACATTCCGCTCATGGGGCCTGCCGCCACCGATGAGCGGTTGTTGCATGCAGTTGGCGCAGCCGCCCTTGGGGTGATCAATTCATCCCAGTGGTGCGTTGACTTTCATACGCCCGCAAATGAACGGTTTGTGGCCGCCTTTACAAAAAAATATGGCCGCACCCCGACCCTGTTCGCCTCCCAGGGCTATGATACCGCCCGCTTGATCGGTTCGGCCCTGGCCGCGGTCAAAGGGGATATGACCAGAACCGATGACTTCCGCCGGGCCCTGGAAAGGGCTGATTTTACCAGTGTGCGGGGTTCCTTTCGGTTTGGCCCCAATCATTTTCCCATCCAGGATTTTTACGTGCGCCGGGTAATGGCCGCGGAAGACGGCGGCTACACCAACCGGATGTTGAAAAAGGTGTTCAATGATCATATCGATGCCTATGTTGGGCAGTGCGTTCACCAATAATCGACATGGCTGGACCATATTTTACCGTCCCGGCCACAACAGATAAGCGTAGACTTCGAATGATGAAAATAGTCCGAAAGAACACAGCTCCGTGGGCTATTTTCGGATAAATGAACAAACAACAACAGCGCAGTAGGGAGGGTCATGGAATATTTCGCGCCAAAGAGCAGATGTAATCTGTGCAATAAGGAATACACCCAAAGGGGACTGACAAAACATATAAAGTCCTGCATAAACAAAAAATTACACGATACAAAGGGTGACAAGTATCTCTATATTGTTGTCCAATCTTCCTTTAACCACGATTATTTTTTCCATCTTCTGCTCTCACCGACAACGACCCTCAGGGATCTCGACGCATTCCTGCGCAAGCACTGGCTTGAGTGTTGCGGCCATTTAAGCGCCTTTACCTTTGACCGATGGGGTGAGGAAATACCGATGTCCCGAAAGGTAAACACAGCGCTCGTTCCTGGTAAAATGATTGATTACCAGTATGATTTCGGCAGTACCACCGAACTGGAAATAAAATGTATTACTGAGGTCACTGTGAATACCAGGGACAGGAAGAAGATCATGATACTCTCTCGCAACGAACAGCCGGTCTTTCCCTGTGACGAATGCGGCAAGCATGTCGCCACCCGGATATGTACCGCCTGTCAATGGGAAGGAGAGGGATGGTTGTGTGAAAAATGCGCATCCGGCCATGACTGTGGCGAGGATATGTATTTCCTGCCGGTGGTCAATTCACCGAGGACAGGTGTTTGCGCCTATGATGGAGAGTAGCGCAGACTCCACCGGCTCCCGGCCATATTCAACCTGCAACTACCGATTTTTCTGACCACGATGCTCCTTGTTGAACAGGTGCTCAACGGGCTGCAGTTAGGCGTCATGCTTTTTCTCATGTCCGCCGGCCTGACCCTGGTGTTTGGCATCATGCGGGTGATCAACCTGGCCCACGGCAGCTTTTACATGCTCGGCGCCTATGTGGCGGCAACGGTAACAGCTCGGACCGGCTCTTTTCTCCTTGGCCTGGCGGCTGCCCTGCCTGCGGCTGCCCTGGCCGGCATGGTGGTTGAATTGCTTATCCTGCGCAGGCTGTACCACCGGGACCATCTTGACCAGGTGCTGGCCACCTTTGGGTTGATCTTTTTTTTCAATGAACTGACCCGAATGATCTGGGGCCGCAGCCCTCTGTTCATGGATGTGCCGTCACGGCTGTCCGGCTCAGTAGAGCTTTTCGGCGGTCTTCAATATCCCGTCTACCGGCTGGCGGTCATCCTGGTCGGGGTCCTGGTCGCTCTGTTCCTGTACCTGCTCTTTTCCCGCACCCGTCTGGGCATGCGGAT
>JALVAI010000191.1 GCA_027011235.1 Desulfobulbaceae bacterium | reverse complement strand
AATCGTAGGTGCCCGCCCCCCCCCGGAGTCTCACAGGCTCGCTTACCTGCGGGCGATAATGACGGCGCAGGCAATTATCCCAAATCGCCCGCAGGGGCGGGCTTCTACATTGTGCCTGAAAATTTTCTTGTTTTTTATGACAGGAACTTAGGAGCAGGTATCAAGGCGGGTCACACCCGCAACCAAAGCATGTAGGGGCGGCTTCAGCCGCCTTGTGATAGACATGCCATCTGAAAAGGCGCTTTGCTCAGGCGAATAAATTCGCCCCTGCAAGCATGTGCAACATTATTTATATTACACATGCAAAATAACCAAGCAACATCACTGGATTTCCTTTTGGTCCGCAGGAGCATGCCGCTGTGCTTTGGCTATTTCGATAATCGTCTCCAGACGGACAACCCGTCTGTCCATTTGGCCGGTATATGATTCCAGCCGTTCTACGCTTTTATTCAAACGTTTCACTTCTTCCGTGAGTTTGAGCATGTCAATCAACAGCTCTTTCCAGCTTCCCATCAGGTCGTTTCCATGGATAATCGTTCCAGGGTCCTGTCCAGCCTGATCCTGGTGTTGCGCGTTTCCTCTATGACTTCTTTGACTTTTGCCGAAACAAGTTCCAGCAATTCTGATTCCTCCATGTCTGATGGTAATCCGGGATTGTATGCCGCAATGGCCCTGCGTACCATTGCAGCGGCAGAGGTTTTTTCCTGTCGGGCAAGAATCTCAAGTTTTCTGGCCTGATCGGGAGAAATCATAAATTGCTTTCGAATCAGTTTTTCGGCAGCCTGCATATGTTGTCCTCCATCAATCAAAAAGATCAGCAACACTCCCTGCGTACACTATACACATACACCACAACATACACAAGTTTTCCGGTGATTTTTTAACAAAGGGAAAAGGGGAAAACTGATTTCCCGGAGAGATATATCGCCTGCAGTATCCGGCTTTTGTTATCTGGTTTCTGATACCAGTACCTTCTCAAACAGGCAGGTCCTCAGACCAACATTCTGATAACGACAAGGGTCTGTTGCCGCCAAGGAGCGCAGCGGGTTGGCGGCAACTGACCCTATTGTTCGCTTTTTCTTTTTTGCTTCAGGTGGTTGTCTATAAATTTTCTCGGTGCTAAAATTTCAACTCCTTGATATGTCGCTAACTTTAACAAGTGTTTGTCACCACTGACAATTATTTCACATCTGCCTGCAATGGCACATTCAATGAATTTATTATCATCTGGATCTTCACATGCTGTAATTCTTAAATCACCTGTATCTACAATCTCAGAATTCAGGATAAACAGCTCCAAGATCTCGGAAATATCTACTTGAGGGAATTTTACACCAATTTCTTCGGCAACCCTTGTATATTCGACGATTATGGGCTTTGAAATGACCGCAGTGAAATTTCCTTTTCTCCAGTATGTCAATATCTTGGAAGGTGTACCTGAAAAAAAAATAGCTGAAATTAATACATTTGTATCAAGTACAACCTTCACTTTTGAGACCGTACCTTTTTTATAGCAAGTTCAATATCTGACTTTTTCAGTCCAGCTTGTTTTGCAGTTTTTTGAGCCTCTTTTATCAGGGTATCAAATTCATCAATAGTAGGTGGAGATATCTTTTTTAAAATTACCACATCATTATCTCCCAATACGACAAACTGAACACCTGCTTCAAGTTTAAGTTTTTTCCTGATATTCTCAGGTATTACGACCTGTCCCCTGGAAGACAATTTAGTTGTTGCGACATTTGCCATGATTATTAATCCCTCTTTTTTGATTTCTTACATGTAAGACAATATCAAAAATATTGGAACTGGCAAATATATTTTTAGAAGCTGACTAATGCGGGCCTTACCCGCACCCCAAGTCTGTAGGGACGGCTTCAGCCGCCTTGGGAAAGGCATGCCAAATAAATTAACGCTTTCCCAAAGGCGAATAAATTCGCCCCTACAGGACATGCAGTAATTATGTCGCATGTGCAAGAGAATTATCCAATCGGTTAAAATAACGAGCTTTTCTTCATGAAATTTTCTTGTTTTTTATGACAGGAATTCAGGAGTAAGGCACTGATAAGCAACTTATTAGGTCTCAATACCTTCTCAAACAGGTAGGTCCTCAGACGTCCAACAGTGACCGCCCACCCGCGGAGGGCGGTCTCAATACCTTCTCAAACAGGTAGGTCCTCAGACCTTTCTGTCATGAAAAATGGGACGACTGAACCGTCTCAATACCTTCTCAAACAGGTAGGTCCTCAGACATTGTACGGTCACCCTATAGCAATAGATAGTGGTCTCAATACCTTCTCAAACAGGTAGGTCCTCAGACTGAAGATGTCGTTGGAAGAAACCAAAAAAAATGCGTCTCAATACCTTCTCAAACAGGTAGGTCCTCAGACGGATTTTACTGACATGGTGGTTGGTGGATTTTGTCTCAATACCTTCTCAAACAGGTAGGTCCTCAGACAGGCCGGTATCGCCAACCTCATCCGCGGACTTCAGTCTCAATACCTTCTCAAACAGGTAGGTCCTCAGACTGCAATCTTAGAGAATATCAATCAGAAGGAAAAGTCTCAATACCTTCTCAAACAGGTAGGTCCTCAGACAGTTCGTTGCTAAGTTATTAATCAGAAATGGGGAGTCTCAATACCTTCTCAAACAGGTAGGTCC
>JALVAI010000190.1 GCA_027011235.1 Desulfobulbaceae bacterium | reverse complement strand
TTCCAGAATATACATAGAAGGCCGGTTACAGACCAACAAATGGCAGGACCAGAACGGCAATGATCGGTACACCACGGAAGTCATTGCCCAGGAGATGAAAATGCTCTCTCCGCGGGGAGCAGGGGCGCCAGCATCCGGTAGTGCTGGTGGTGCCGGTGGTTATGCCAGCGGCCAGGGAAGTTTTACCGGTGGTGACCCGGGCAGCGACCCCGGGTTTGGCACCGGACCCGATTACCCGGAGCCGCCCAACACCGGGGATGACGTTCCTTTTTAAAGGGCCGGTAGCCAAAACGCAGACTCTTTTGAGTCCAGGATTTTTCTGTTCACGATTTTTGCATTCAGGGCAAACCAGGAAAGATGGCCAGAATTGGAATTTTGACATGCTCAAACGCAACCCAGGATCTGGGATGTTCTTCTGTCAGTTGTCTTGCCGATTTCAGAAAGCGAAAAGGTGCTTTTTCCTGCTACCCTGAAGAGGAAAAATTGATCCTGGTCGGCATTATCAACTGTCCCGGCTGTCCAACCCTGACCGGGGCGGACAAACTGTTGCAAAGGATCAGGGCACTAACGGAATTTCACATCGATGCAATTCACTTCACCTATTGTATAAAATCTCTCTGCCCTTTCAAAGAAAAATACAAGCAGGCGCTTGAAGAGGCGTTTCCGGAGATACGGGTAATCGTTGGTACCCATGAGGAGCATATAACTCCCGATGAATTTAGACACCGGGTGAAAAGACTTTTTTGTCAACCCAGGTTGAGCATGCCCGATGTTATTCTGGGCAAGGATCAGGCCGGTTAAAGCGCCTGTCAGGACCTGCGCAGTATTATAGACTGCTACCTTCTGGAAATGAAAATACCCTGCACAGACCATTGTCGTGAAAGACAAAGTCTTTTTTCCATGGTCCCTGACATAAAAAGAACAGTAGGCCATGGACGATAGCATCTCTTTTTCCAATTTTTCCCTGTCCGCCTCCAGGTATTATTTTTTTTATATTGGCGAACTCAAAGCCCACGGCCTTACCGATTATCTGAAAGTGGCCCTGGCCTCCCGCAGCAACAGGCCCGTTTCCTGCCTGGCCATTGTCCCTGATATTCTTGGAAAGTATAACTACGAAAACATTATTGCCCTGTCGCCCCTGCTTGCGCAAAACAAAGAGCTATATGGCCGGCATGTCAGTTTTCGTACCCCGATGCGCCAGTTTGCGCAAACCGTCTCCCATCATCCAACCATTATAGAAACCATCAAGCGGGTTCTCTCCCACCAGTCCGAGCTTTACCTCTTTATGTTTGAATCCCTGCCTGAGATGACCCTGGATCGGCTGGCCAATGTTTCCCTGCTTGGACCGGAAAAGAGACTGGCCGGGCAACTCAACAACAAGGCCTTTCAGTTCGAACTCCTGCAGGACAGGGTTCCAGTGGTTGATTTCCGCATCTGCGCATCCCTGGCCGAGGCCATGGATATCAGCGCCGACCTGTACCCTGTCTGGTCGGACGGCATATTTGTTTCCCGGCCCTACAGCGCGGCCGGAGCAGCCAGCGCCATCACCGGTTGCCCGCAGGATATTCAGGAAAAATTCGGTGATCTGGATTCAGCCTTTCTCCTGACCCGCTATATGGAGCACGAGCACGATCCAACGGTTCTTGCCGTTGTTGCCAATCCAGATGAGATTTACATTGCCGGAGTGGCTGATCAATGTATTGAGGGAGGAAATCGTTTTGTCGGCTCTACCTGGCCCAGTCAATTGCCCTGCAGCCACCAGGAAAAACTCTATCACTATACCAGAGAGGTGGGGCGGGCCATCGGTGAGCTTGGCTATCGCGGTATCTTTGGCTGTGATTATATTGTTGACCATCAGGGACAAATAAGGTTTATCGAGATAAACGCCCGCAAGCAGGGAACGACCCTGGAATTTTGTCATGCCCTGGCCCAGGTACTACCGGCCGGCAGTCCATCGCTTCCGGAACTTGAGTACTGGGCGGTTACAGAAAACAGGTTTCCGGATACTGCCGTGGAGCCGGCGCCCGACTGCCGACCGGGATTTTGCTGGGGTACCTATAACCATAAAACCACGGACATGGTGCAAACCAGACGCCAGTTGCCCCAACACCGCCATGAGCGGGAATTATTTACCCGGGTGGCCAGCAGGGAGCAGGAGCAGGGAAGGGTGCTGCTTGAGCATGTCGGGGAAAACCGGACCGTGCTACCCGGCACCTTTTTGGCCCGGACCGTGGCTGTTGGCTGCAGCCCGCAGGCAGTGTCGTCAACCCTGGCCCTGGCCAGGGAAGAGATTCAGGCAACAATCAGAGCCTGACCCGCAACCAAATTTCAGAGATGGCGAGCCATATTTGTAAACAGGAAAAAATTGGAGAAAAAATGACACCATCATTTGATCAATATACCACGGAATTGTTGGATTATCTTTATACGAATGAATCCGGAAAGGCCGTTGATACGGCAGTCGTCGAAGAGGTGGGGCTCCTTGTTGCCGAGGCGGAAAAAGAAGATCTGACCGGGCCAATCGTTGCCCTGTTTTCCCGTCTGCAGCAACTCCGGCGCCAGCATGGCTGGTCGGCCAGGGAGCTTGGTATAGAGCGTAGCCGGTTGGAGGCCCTGGCCGCAAAACACCAGGAGCTGGATGAGCACATGGTGTCTGTGGGCGG
>JALVAI010000189.1 GCA_027011235.1 Desulfobulbaceae bacterium | reverse complement strand
AATCGCAGAACCAGGCCCTGAGTTCTGAAAAAAAATATCCTGTACATGGATATATCCCAAATCTTTCCGAGTGCAAATGATATGCGTATCATCTTTCAAAACCGGTTTGGGGCCCTCACCATAAGCGCCTATGACCATGGGATCAGTTTCCACCCCACCCACGCTAATGTAAAGTGAGTCTCCGCTGAACTGCTCTCCCCGCTTGAACAGGATATCACTGCCAACCGGGAGCTGAGGCATCATATTGTTGACTTTGTCTATGGTGCGCCATGCGGTGTCGACAGACAGCCCATTATGGTTGTCATCACCAGCACTGCTATCAACATAATATGTTGCCGAAAAGGCAAGCGATGGCAATACGGCAATAAAAAAAGCAACCAGAAAACAGATACTGATTTTTCCACGTCTCATGATGCGGTTCCCGAACAGATTGTGACAAGGGGCAGCAAAAAGCTTCAGCCGCTGATTATACTCAGTGTATTTTACAAGCCCGCAAGAAAAACTCCGTTTCTCAGGCCAAGAATTTTCTCACCTCCCTGGAATGGGTCACAGGATACGCATGACCAGCCGGCCCACCCCCTGGTCAACAAGAGAGAGTTTTCTGGCCAGCCCATAGGAGAGATCCACGTCTCTTCCTTCTACGTATGGGCCGCGGTCCGTAACCACGGCCCGCACCTTTTCCCCGGTTTCCATGTTCTCCAGCTCAACCCTGGTACCCAGCGGAATCTCCTTATGGGCGATGGTGTTGCCGTACATATTGTATATCTCGCCATTGGCCATGGGTTTGCCGTCAAAATCCCGGCCATACCAGCTGGCCACCACCTCTTGCTCGCGTGGTTGCTCGGGCCGGGGAATCTTTAACACCTGGCCGATCTGCAGGGAACGGGGATCGGTGATACTATTGATTGCCATAAGATCCTGCAGATGGACATGGTACCGTTTAACCGCCAGCTCCCATAGGGTTTCCCCAGGCTGGACCGTATGCTCAAGCATCTCCTGCCCGTAACCTCCGGCCTGCGCCCGGACGGTTTTTTCCCGGCCTGTTGCCGGCCTCAGCTTGACACTGCCGGGCCTGACAGGCTGCATGTCGTTTGCCGAGGCAGTCGCCTTGTCCTGGGCCTGCTCCAGGGAGTCGGCAAAAGAGCTGTCCACCTTTATGGTTGCCCCTTCCCGTAAAAACCAGTTGCCGTTCCTGGCAGAGCGGCCTATGGCATTCGGATTGTTTTTTCGAATATTTTTCCAGGTGGTATGCAGCTTCCTGGTAACCTGGGCAATGGTATCACCCTTCTGAACATGATAGTGGATCATGGGAAACCTCCTGTATATTCGAGTAGCAATTTACGCGCCATCCGGATAACATCACTAAAATAATTATTAAATTTCAGACATGCTCAAAAAAAAAATCGGTTCTCCTCTTCTTTTCGTCATTATTTTGACTTTTCTTCAGAAAAAATTGACATCCGGACTGCGCGTTGAACAGGACATCTGGGAAGCATGGCGCAGAGCGCCGAAAGTTGCGTTTCACCGCAGAGCGATGGAACGAAAAGTCACAGGATAACAATTTCAACCCGCTAAATATCAACTGGAAAGGCAATAACCGTGTCAGCGTCGATCTTTTCCGTGGGCGTAAAGGTCATTGCTGCGGGATGTTTTTTCTTGTCAGTTTTTTTTATTGCCGTTTTTTGAGACAAGACCTGTTTTCCTGGCTGCCTGACCTGCTTTGGGGCCGGTGCTGCCGGTTCGCTGGCATGGCCGGCCAATGGGCAGAGGATGGCAACAAGAAAAACCGGCATAACTAACACAAAAATTTTCATTTTTTATACCTCGCCACTCGAAAACCAATATCATCCTTGGCAATCCTGCTGTAACCGCGATATGACAGGCGCAGGGTGGGCATGGTCGCATCCCGCCAGGAAGAGCCGCGCACCACGTGATGGGTGCCCGAGGCCGGGCCCATGGTATCAACCGTTTCCCGTTGTTCGCCAAGTCCGGTGTAAGCGGTATACCAGTCATGACACCACTCTCTGACATTGCCGCCCATATCAAAAAATCCGCCGGGATTTTTCGGAAACCGTGCCACCGGCGCGGTGACAGCAAAACCGTCGTTATAGCCGCTGATCACCACCGGCAACAGGGAGCGGGCCGATTCATCAGCGAAATTTCCCGCGACCGTCCGGGGTGGAAATTTACCCGCCCAGGGATAACGCGCCCGCTGCCCTCTTCCGGCCATGCGGGCGCCGAAACTCCATTCAGCCTCGGTGGGCAGCCGATAGCCGGTATTGAAAGGGCGGATCGCCACCATTGTTTTTCCCTGTTGCCGATAGAATTCCGGCAATCCCTGTTTTCGACTCAGCCAGTTGCAATATGCTGCCGCATCCTGCCAACTGACATTGACCACCGGCTGGTTCTTGCCATCCAGGGTTGATCCGCCGATATTACCGGACCGGTGTCCCGGCTGAAACCGACGAAACTCCCCATTGGTGACAGGTTTTGCCGCCAGAAGAAAGGGCCGATCAAGGCGCACGGTCCGCTCCTGCTCGTTGGCCCGCCTGCCGGGTTCCCGCCGGGGAGCGCCCATCAAGACCGTTACCGGTCCCAGCCCTATCATGCCGATTTCTGTTGTCGCACCCGTGTTGCCCTCGCTTAGGTGGGACTCTTTTTTCCCCCCTTTTTTG
>JALVAI010000188.1 GCA_027011235.1 Desulfobulbaceae bacterium | reverse complement strand
GGGCGCCATCAGGAAAAAGGCAATGGAGGCATGGCCGGAAGGAAAAGAGCTGTTGTGTTTGGTCGGACCCGATTGCCAGAATTGAACAAATTGCTGCCTGCCGCCAAATTCCGTTAATTCCTGCGGCCTGGGCCGGCCAAGATGGTTTTTGAGAATTACGTTGACAAGCAATCCCGGACCAAGGGCCAGCAGCAGGATGATAAATAGCGACTGGCGGCGATATCTCTTTAATGAGGAAGAAATAAAACCGGTACAGAGGATGATGAGCGCTCCAATCGCAAGGAGGATGCCTGGGACCGGGGCTGTCCTGTATAAAAAAATCCACGGCTGATGATGAAGGCCGGGCCACTGGTTGTTAACGCCAACAGCCAACCGGGCAATACGCAGGTCCCCGTTGGTCATGAAAACAAGCAGACTCAAGCCGATGAGTATGTTGATAACGAGAAACAGATGATTGAGACGTTGTTGCATGGTTTTGTTGTTGAAAAAATTTCACCGGGATAACCAAAGATGTTATCTTTTAACCGATAAGGTTTCTGACTTCCAGTGTTGATAGTCGGCAGGAATACCGGCAGCAGGTCGAACAAGCAACCATTTGTTGGCAAAGTGATGAACAGCGCCAATATCGGAAAAAAATGGATAGCTTGTTTTATCCAGTTCCAGAAGCATATATTGATTCGTGTGGTTTTGTGACCAGCGAACAACTTCATCCATTGTATTAAGTGGTCGAAGAGGTTTGGTCAGTCTGCCTGCAAACTGAATCTGACTGGTCAGGCGCGGGGGCCAGGCGGCCACTTCTCTGTTTGCGATCTGAGCTGCGTGGATTTTCTTCCCAATCCCTCGGACATCATACAGGATATGCAGGGAAGTAGACAGCTTGAAATGGAAGATAATCACCATGAGAACGAGAACTGTCGCGGTTCTCGGTATACAGCTTGCGGTTGGTTGGCGTTGCAGGAGTGAGAGGCCGGCAATCAGGGGAATTATTCCGAACCGGGCCGGCACATAATACAGCATTTCGCTGTCTCCCCCATGCAGGGGAAGATGCGGCATGATCACCAGGCCAAGGGCAAAAATCAGTAACAGCAGGGCCGGAGTGCGGGCGGAAACCGGTCTGGACGAAATGTTTTTGGCTATTCCATAAGCAATTACGAGAATTATGGGCGGCAGCAGCGGCAGCAGGTAGTGGATCTGTTTGCCGCTTATTATCGACAGCAGGACAAAACCG
Organism: Desulfobulbaceae bacterium; assembly: GCA_027011235.1. Taxonomy (GTDB): domain Bacteria; phylum Desulfobacterota; class Desulfobulbia; order Desulfobulbales; family Desulfobulbaceae; genus DRLX01. The sequence goes on along the minus strand of JALVAI010000188.1, from coordinate 6,678 downwards.
GGAACAAAAATGCTAACACAGAATTTCACCTGTGATGTCAGGTGAAGGTGCCTGAGTTGTTTCCAGATGAATGGACAGAAGGACCAGGGAAAGAGCAGCAGGGGCAGGAAAAACACATACCAGTATACAGGCCGTTGGTGGGCAAAGGAATGGACCATTCGTCCGGCGGTCTGGCCCAGCAGTATGGCTTCTCCATATTGCCTGCCACCGGCCTTTGCCGCGGGCAGGGCCCAGGCAAGGGCCATCAGGATTCCCCCGGCAAGGGCAAGAAGAAAGGCGCCATACCAGAATTTCCAGGATGTGGGTTTTTCCCTGTCCATCCACCAGGGCGCCAGCAGGACAGGTGGCACGGTATAGACCAGGATGACAGGTCCTTTGGCCAGAATACCCATGCCAATGGCCGCGGAATACAGCAGCCACCCGGGATACTGATTCCTGTTCCGTTCTGCCCACAGGCCAAGCCAGGCGCAAAGGGAAAAAAAGGTTATGGGCATGTCAAACATGGTCAGGGTGGAATAAAAACTCCACAACAGGCTGCCTATTAAAAGGTAGGGGACAATTGTTTGTATTTTTTTCTGCTCAGGCCAGAGTGTTCCGGCAAAATGCCTGGTCAACAGGATGGACAGAAAGGCAAATGCCGGTGCGGTCAAACGCGCCGACCAGTCATTGACCCCGAATATTGCCCAACCGGCCTGGATCAGCCAGAAGAGCAGGGGTGGTTTATGGCTGTAAGGCAGGCCGTTGATGTGGGGGACGAGAAACTGATGGTTGTGCCACATCTCCCAGGCAACGGATAAATATCGCGTTTCGTCCACCGGCAGGGGCGGCCGACAGAGCAGGGCGGTAATGACAAGCGCCAGCCAGAGCGGAATCCAGCCGTAAACGGTCAGTCGGTTTTCAGACATAAACTTTTTTTGTGTTTTTCCTGGTAGATGAAATACAGATTGCGCAGGTAGATCAACAGGCCGGTGGACTGCCCAAGGATGAAAACCGGATCTTTTCGATAGATGGCATAAGAGAGGAGGGTGATCCCGCCCAGAATACTGAAATACCAGAATGCCAGGGGAATAACGCTTTTCTTTTGCCGTTCACTGACCAGCCACTGGACAAGAAAACGACAGGTAAAACATGCCTGACCGCTAAATCCGATCACCAGCCAGATGGTTTCCTTAGTCATTTTCTCTCTCCCCGGCAAGTTCTAATCGAATTGCTCTTTTGCCAAGCCATAGTACGCCAAAAAGATCCGGTATGCCGGCAAAAAGTCTGTCCATGGTGCCGTAATGGGATTTCCCCGCCTTCCTGGCTCTGTGGTTGACCGGTACAGACACGACTTTTCCACCCCGCTGGCGGACAAGGGCCGGAAGAAAACGATGCATATGGGCAAAGGCCGGCAGGGCAAGAAATGTCTCCCTGGAAAATATCTTGATACCGCAGCCACTGTCCGGGGTATCGTCTTTGAGCAGGCGTCTGCGGATTGAGTTGGCAATGCAGGAGCAGAATTTTCGCCAGCCGCTATCCTGTCTCCCGGTACGCCAGCCATTCACCAGGCAGCATGGATTGTCCGCGCTCAGTTTTTGATAGACTTTGATCATCTCCCCGATATCAGCCGGATCATTCTGGCCATCCCCATCCATGGTGGCAATTAACGGAAATCGGGATGCATGAACACCATGCCACAGGGCCGCGCTCTGGCCGCTTTGCCGGCTCAGGCGAATGGTGTGGATCCATGAAAAACGCGCCATCAGTTCTTTGATTATGTCCGGGGTGCGATCCGTGGAATGGTCGTCAATAAAAATAACCTCAAAGCTGTCCTCTTCCTTTCGTATCCCAGCGATTTCATGGGCAAGAGAGGATATGTTCTCCTCTTCGTTCAAAACCGGAATGACGAGGGAGAGTTGTGATATTTTTCCTGTGTTGTCATGCACCTGATTCCTCCATGATGTACAGATAATTTTTCTTTGCACTCCACCACACTACGTCCCCAAATCAGGGCTGATCTGGTCGTAAAGAAAACGGATCGTAAAGAAAAATCATTTTTTCTCAATCGGCTTATTCATTGTCATTTTCTGTTTTCTACCATGGAAAAATGAAGAAATGATGAAGGTGGAAACAACGGCTATGTCACGAATCTTCACCATTTCTTCATCTACACCTGGTATATAGAAAAATTATCAAGAAATTGATGATAGCTGATGGAGTGGATTGTTTTATCCGGAGCATGGCAGGGAGGAGTACAAGGTGAGAATATTGATAGTTGATGATGAACCTGAACTGGTTGAACAGATCAGGTCTACCCTTACCAGGCAACAGTATACCGTTGATACGGCATTTGACGGCGAAGAGGCCCTGGACAGGATTTATGTTGATCCGTATGATCTTGTCCTTCTCGATATCATGCTGCCGAAAAAAGATGGATTTGAAGTGTTACTTGAACTGCGGAACGAAAAAAAAACCATTCCGGTCCTGATGCTGACCGCAAAAGGAGATATTGAAGACAGGATAAAGGGACTTGATCTTGGTGCCGATGATTACCTGCCAAAACCTTTTTCCATGGAAGAGTTACTGGCTCGGATCCGTGCCCTGCTGCGGCGCAGTAATGCGCTTGTCTCACCGGTTATGAAAATAGGCGATATCAGCCTGAATACGGCGAGCAGAGAGGTGTTTCAAGGCAGCAAGACGGTTGAATTGACCCCAAAGGAATTTTCTATTCTTGAATTTCTCCTGTATAATACAAGTCGGGCCGTCTCCCGATACTCCATTGCCGAACATGTCTGGGGTGATGAGTTTGATCCTGTAACCATGTCCAACTCTATTGATGTGCATATCAGGAATCTCCGCAAAAAAATCCATGATCCCAGGGGAAAGATTATTCTGACAGTCCGGGGTGTGGGCTATATGATCAAGGATAACAACGAGTGAAAATTCGTAACAGGATAACCCTCTGGATAACCGGTGTCGGTCTGTTGGCCGGAATGCTTTTTTCTCTTGTTATAATCTATGAGCTGATTGAGCAGCCCTATGACCTGCTCGATGCAGACCTTGACAGTCAGGCTTCGACCCTGCTTGCAGGGCTCAATCCCAGCAACGGTTGTCTGGATAGCCGGTCAAGCAGGGCCATGCTGGATTCCATAGGTAAACTTTACTGGTTCAAAGTTTTCAATGATCAGCGAAGATTGATCTATGCCTCCAGCATGACCAACTCTGTCGATCTGCCGCTGAGAGAACAAAAGAACGGCTATAATATCAAAGCGGCAGTTCCCGGACAAGCAGCCGGACAGCAACAGAACAACAATGCCAAAATAACCTTTCGCATCAGGGTGTTTACAATACCCCATGCCGGTCATGAATATCTTGTTCAAATAGCCCGGCCCATGGAAAGACTCCAGGAGGAGTTGAACGATCTGTTTATCTCCTTGATAATCGGCCTGGTATGTTTTGCGCTGGCCCTCATTGTAATGGGGTATTTTGTCGCTGGAAAAATTCTGCAGCCCATCGCTGATATCAATGCCCTGGCCAGGGAAATCAGTGAGAAAACACTGGATAAGAGAATTCCTCCGGGGAGGAATCAGGATGAACTGTACACCCTGTCCTCTTCCCTGAACCAGATGTTCGATCGTTTGCAGTTTTCCTTTCAGCGACAGAAAGAGTTTATTGCCAGTGCCTCCCATGAACTGAAGACACCAATAGCCATGCAGCGTCTGTTTTTGGGAGAGGCTATGCAACGCACTGATTTGCCAGATGATTTTGTAGTGCGGCTATCACACCAATTTGCAATACTTTTGCGCATGGACAGACTGGTGAAAAATCTGCTGGATCTGTCTGTTTTGGAGCTTAAGGAAACCTTTTCTTCAAAAAAGGTTGATCTGTCTCAGCTTGTTTCGACCATTTTGTCTGAATTTGACGAGACCATACGGGCATCGGGCATTTGTCTGGACAGCGAGATTGAAAATTCGGTTTTTCTATCAGGCGATGAAGAAAATCTTCGGAGGATGATGATCAACCTGATCGATAATGCCATAAAATACAATAGTAAGGAAAAGGGAAGGATTCAGGTATCTCTGAAAAAGAATCAACAAGACGCCAAAATTGTAATTTCCAATACAGGTCCCGGCATCCCGGATGCCGAACAGAACAGGATATTTGATCAGTTTTACCGGATAGAGAAATCCCGTACCTCGACATCAGGTGGTTCCGGACTCGGTTTGACCATTGTTCATCGAATTGTTGAGCTTCATCATGGCCGCATTGAAATTGAGAGTGAATATGACAAATGGACACATATTTCGATTGTATTGCCATTAGTGGTTCATCAATAAAGATGAACTCGTAAAAAGTCCAGATAATGCTTAAAGATGGCTAAGTAAAAACACAGATTTACATGGAAGCGGAGCGTAGACTCCGAGGAGTAGTGTTCTGTGGCGGGTCTTGACTATACATGTAGTATGTCGAGAATCACCACAGGACAGACGACGCAGTAGATCGAAGTTTTTACGACGCCATCAATAAAAAAATATCACAGAATATCATGTGATTGCTATCGAATTCAGATAACAGGTTGTTGTACCCTTCTCTCCGTTGCTGGCAAACATTTCCTCGCCGTGTATGTCATCTGGTAGCAGTATCCATTCAATTTTTTTCATAACCGTTGGTTTTCAGGCCTGAACAAGGCGGTTTCCGCGTGATTTCCACGGAAAAGAAAACAGGTGGAATCAGGTGTTTTTCTGGACAAAGCCGTATCTATCCGATAGGTTGATGCTCCGGAAAAATCAATTTGTTTTCTCAGGCGAATACTGATTTATACCCGGCCTTGCCGGAATATATCGGAGTTTCAGAACAATAAGGAAAACTCCGCATACAGGAAAAGATGAAAAAATGGCGAAAAATGTGATTCTCATCGGTTTTATGGGGGTGGGCAAGGGGAGAACAGCACGGATGCTTGCCCAAAAGACAGGCTGCTATACGGTCGATACCGATGATCTGATTGAAACCATGGTCAAAATGAAGATTCGTGATATCTTTGCCAGGCACGGGGAACCCTTTTTTCGTGACCTGGAGCAACAGACCGCCAACTGGCTGCGGAAAAACGTCAAGCATACCATTGTCTCCACTGGTGGCGGCTTTTTTCAGGTCAAAAAACTGCATAAACTCGGCCTGGTTGTTTACCTGCATTCCAGTGTGGAGGCCATTCTCGAAACCATCATGCAGCATCCGCAGGCCAAGAAAAAGATAAAAAAACGTCCCCTGCTCCAGGACCTTGACCAGGCCAGAGCGCTGTACGCTAAACGTCTGCCCCTGTACCGAAAAGCGGCAGACATCGAGATCAATGTCCAGGGCCGGGAGATCGAAGCAGTGGCTGACGAGATTATTGCCAGGTTGGAGCGGAGATAGGTTGTGGTCACGGACCAGACAGGGCAGGACAAGACAGCACAGGATGCCGAACGCGACGCCTGGCTGACCAATTTTTACACGGAAAATCATCTGGCCTACGAGGCCTTTCCGGACAAGGTCGCCTCGCCCGAGCAGCTCAACTTTATCGTCCACATGGATGGGGAGAAATATTATTATCCATGTTCCGACGAGCTTTTTACCGCCATTATCGAAAAACGGGCCGACAGCCTGCTGGCCGCCGCCTATGCAGAGATATGGGGCAGAATAGAAGAGCTGGTTTCCAGGGCCATTGTGGATACATACCGGCGGCGGTACATGCTCAGTCTGCTGTCTATCAAATATCAGCATGAGATCACCTCCCGGGTGCTGTTGCCGACGCGGCTTGAAAAACGACTGCTTGGTATTTTTACCACAATATCTGAAATCAACCGGCCCCTTGCCGCCGTGCGTGAGCGGGAGAACATGCAGGCTGCGCGCTTTCTGGCCTCAAAACAGTTCCGGGACGCCTTTGTTTCCAGGCAGGGGTTACTGCTTGACGACCATTCCACCTTAAATGATATTGACCTGCGGGTACACCTGTTAAAGCTGCAACGACTGCTGCTCTTGTCAACGGTGCAGGCAATATGGCAGGGTAATGGGGGCAAGGCTGATATCAAGGCCATAATGAACACCCCCATAACCGGGGACGGCTGGGACTGGTTTTCCAGAAAATTGCAGGAAATTCTTCTTGGCGGCAAGCGTGCCTATCTCCTCTGGATTGCCGGTCGGTCAGGTGAAATAGTCTTTGATCTTGCCATTATCCGCTTGTTGATGAACCTTGGTATCAAGGTTATCCTGGCAGTGAAACAGGATTTTTTTTACCGGCAGATCTCTTTTGGCGATGTCCTGGAAGACCCGGTCCTGGAAAAGGCCATGGCCGGGGCCACCCTGATAAGCGATGCGGCCATTTCCAAAAATGAGCTCCTGCGTCTTCTCCATGAGGACAACAAGCTCCTGGTCATCTCCGACGGCACAGGCGAGCAGTTTAATCCGCTGCGCACCTCGGTCACCTTTGCCCGTTCCTTTAAAGAGGCTGATCTGGTTATCAACAGATGCAGCGGCACCAGGGTATGCATGCAGAACCGGTTCCGGTTCACCCGTGACATGATTTCCTTTGTCAGGGAGGATGAGGGGTGCATCAGTGTCACTTTGAAAAAACATCATCCGGCTGCCATCCGTTTTTCCGAGTCTGATCTCAGGGCCAAGGCCCAGTACCTGATCAACATGGCCAAGAGGGAAAAGAACAGGGGC
>JALVAI010000187.1 GCA_027011235.1 Desulfobulbaceae bacterium | reverse complement strand
TGAAATTGATCCCGCCTGGCTTGAGGGAGTGGAAAAGATCGGTATTACCGCCGGAGCTTCTGCGCCCGAAATCCTGGTGGAAGATGTTATCGCAAAACTTCGGAAGCATGGAGCTGCCTCGGTCCGGGAGATGGAGGGAACCGAGGAATTTACCCGATTTAACCTGCCCCCCTTCCCTGACTTTACCTGAACCCGGCTGCCGGCAGGAGCCTGAGCGCAAATAATCAATGAAAGAACTGAAACTCACAACCGTTGAAGAATTCGACCGGGAAGATATCGAGGTCGGCAAGGCTAAAAAACGCCTCTTTATCGGCCTGGTCGCAGGGGCCGCCACCTTTGTCATCCTCTTTTTACTGCTTATCCTCATCCTGCCGATCATAGGACTTGCCAATATCCATCCCTGGGCGCCCTATATTTTCAGCCTCATGATAGGCAGCCTGATACTGCTCGTGGTCTGGGCCACCTCCGGGCTCATACTCAACATCCTGTTCGGCCGATCCCTGTTCATGTTTTCCAGGATGCGGGGCCTGACCATACGGCTCTTTCTTCCCCTCATGACCCTGGTTGGCAGGATATTCGGCATTCCCAAGGACAGAATCCGCTCCTCTTTTGTCAAGGTCAACAATGATCTTGTGGAAAACCAGGTAAAACGTTTCCAGCCCAAGGAATTGCTCCTGCTCATGCCCCACTGCCTGCAGCGCTCCAAATGTAAAATGCGCCTTACCTACTCCATCAACAACTGCAAACGGTGCGGCAGATGCCCCATAGACGATCTGATCGGATTGAGTGAGCATTACGGCATCCACCTGGCCATTGCCACGGGCGGCACCATTGCCAGAAGAATAGTGGTCCAGCGCCGCCCGAAACTGATTCTGGCCGTGGCCTGCGAACGGGACCTTGCCAGCGGTATTCAGGATACCTATCCCCTGCCGGTGTTCGGCATCCTCAATTTCCGGCCCAATGGTCCCTGTCTTGACACCAACCTGCCCCTTGATGTCCTTGAAGAGGCAATCCGCAGGTTCATGGATCCCCGTTGTTATCCGGAAAACCGACCTGTTTCCCTGGACAGGATGCGGCTTGTCAAAGGCGGTGAGCCCTCAGCAGAAGAACAACAGACAAAAAATATCGGGTAGGAATCACTGACCATCCCTTCAGACAACAACTTTATAACAGAATGAAAACCGTCACGACCAACAGGTTACGACCGGTTTTCCGGTAACGAACAATGGGAATTCCAGCAATGCAGAAACGGCGCATCGGCGCCTATATCATTAAACAGCTTCTGACCCGGAAACAACGCTTTCCCCTGGTCCTGATGCTGGAACCGCTTTTTCTCTGCAATCTGCACTGCAAGGGATGCGGCAAGATCAATCAGCCCAGGGAAATCCTGGAACAGATGCTCACCGTTGACCAGTGCGTCGGGGCGGCCGAAGAATGCGGGGCCCCGGTGGTGACCATTGCCGGCGGCGAACCGCTCCTGCATCCGGAGATCACAACCATTATCGACGAGCTGATCCGGCGCAAACGATTTGTCTACCTCTGCACCAACGGCCTGCTGGTCGAACGGAAAATAGCTGAGTTCTCCCCCAGCCCCTACCTGACCTTCAACATCCACTTTGACGGCCTGGCCGAGCGGCATGATGCCGCCGTTTGCCTGGAAGGCGCCTTTGACAAGGCGACAAATGCCATTCAACAACTTGTCGGCGCCGGATTTCGCGTCACCACCAACACGACATTTTTCAAAGGCCAGACCGCTGAAGATGCGGGCCGTCTTTTTGACCACCTGTCCGGGCTCGGGGTGGAGGCCATGACCGTGGCCGCCGGATTCAACTATGAAAACGCCGATGACCAGGACAGTTTTCTCGGCCGCGAGGGCACAAAAAAACTGTTCCGGGAGATTTTACGGTCCGCAAAAAAATCATGGACCTTCAACCATTCGGGAATGTACCTGGATTTCCTGGCCGGGAACCGTGATTTCCCATGCACTCCCTGGGGTAACCCCACCCGCAGTCTCAAGGGATGGCAGCTTCCCTGTTACCTGTTAAATGACGGCTATGCGCAGAGTTTTCAGGAGTTGATGGAAAAAACCGAGTGGGACAGGTACGGAGTCGGCAATGATCCCCGTTGTGGTGACTGTATGGTCCACTGCGGCTTTGAACCGACAGCAGTGCTGGAAACCGTCAAGCATCCGTTACAGGCCCTGAGTGTGGCTGTCCGGGGACCGGGCCGCTGATCGGGCAAGATCATGCAGCACCGGCTGGATAGCCTTCCAGGTCCGGCGCATGGCGCTTGCTGCCTGAGAAAAATCTCCGGCCATCCGCAACAGGCTGAAGAAAAGCCGGGGACGCCTGCCCACAGCGGCCGCAAGATGAAACGGCCTGGAGTTGCCCCGGGCGTCAACTCCCTTCAGTAATTCAGGCGCGACACCCCGCCAGGCCGGATCACAGATGACCCGCAGGCAAAAAAAGGGCAGCCCTTTCCGCCGGGCTGCTTCCGCAACACCCGCACTTTCCATATCCACGGCCAGGGCCCCGGTCCGGTAATGGGCACGGGCCTTGGCCGCCGGTGTCAGCATGGGCCTGTCCACGCAGAGAACCATACCGCGCCGGTACCCAATCCCCTGCTCTTTCAAAACGGCTTCCAGCATATCCACCAACGCCACATCCGGCTGGTATGACGTCTTCAGA
>JALVAI010000186.1 GCA_027011235.1 Desulfobulbaceae bacterium | reverse complement strand
CAACTATACAGGTAGTATGTTGTGAGTCGTCCAGGGACACACGACGCAGTAGATCGGAGTTTTTACAACGCCGTCAAGAGTGCAACTACCCATTTAATTCTGCACCCCGGCCGGACGCAATCTGAATCCCAGGTCAAGATGGTTCTTTTTCAAGGCCGGTGGAATCGGTGGCATCGGGGCCGCTTTTTTTACAGTTTCCCGGGCAAAACGATCAAAAAATGAATCACCTGATCTTTTGGCGACCGTAACATTGGCAAGGCGGCCGTCGGCAAGCACGGTAAATTCTATAATAGTTTCCAGGCTTGGTGACCATTTTTTGATTTCCGGCAGGACCCATAACCGTTGAACCCGGCTTGCAAGATCCATATAATATTGTTGTTCCAGGGCTGAACTGATGCTTCGGGCGCCCCCCCTGCTGCCTGCTGCCTGGTTGGCGGTATGCAGCCTTTGCTGCTCACGCAAAACCTCTGCAATTTCCGCCCGTGCGTTTCGGGCCGCTTCCCTGGCACGTCTTTCCTCGGCCTTTGCCTGTGCCAGCGCCCGTTGCCTGGCCCGCTTTTCGGCAGCCCTTTTCTTTGCCAGAGCCTTTTTCCTGGCCAGGGCCTTTTCCCTTTCCCGTTTTTCCCGCACCTGTTTTCGTATGCGCTCAAGCGCCAGTTGTTCCCGGCGTTTTTCCTCTTCCAGGCGAACATCTTTTGCCTTTCTGATTTTTCTTTTAAGAGGCCGGATGGAAACAGGTCTGGCCACAGGGACCGGTTCCGGTACCGGCGGCGACACGTCTACAGCAACACCTTTTTCCGGCTCCGGAGGAGGGGCTTTTGGCGCAGGCGCAGGTAATGGCTGGCGCGGAGCGGGTTGCCGGGACTGGGCCGGGGCCGGGGCAGGGGCAGGAGGAGGCTCGGGCAAGGAGACCAGATCAATGGTCATCACCTCTTCAAGCAGTGGCCTGCGATGCATCATTGCGGGCAGGTATTTTGCAGCAGCAAAAAACAGCCCGTGCAGAAGTACCACAAGGACCAATATCCAACCCCATCTATGATCATCCTGATACTGGAGCTGGTAAAACTCCTGTTCGGAAAGGACGGCGGCTTTGTCCAACAGGGTCACCTGTTTTTTGCGCCATCATCGGCCGGCAGGGTTATCATACCAAGCTTTTCAAACCCCGCCCGTTTGATATCAGCCATTGCCGTAACAACAATGCCATAGGGGACGTCCTTGTCTGCCCGCAGGTAAATGGGCTGGTCCTTTCTCTCCGGCGGCAACTGACCAAGTTGACGAACAAGTTGGCCCTGGTCAACCTTGATCTGTCCGAGAAAGATTTCTCCCTTACCGTTTACGGAGACAACGATCGGTTTTTCCTTTTGTCGCAGGGGCTTTGCCGTGGTTTTCGGCAGGTCTATTTCAAGCCCCTGGGTCATCATGGGCGCGGTGACCATAAAGATGATCAACAGCACCAGCATAACATCAACAAGGGGAGTTACATTTATTTCGGCAACCAGTCTCTGTTTGCCTCTACCTCCAAGCGGACCCATACTATTCTTCTATTTGGTTAAAAATGACTGTCAGCATGACCGTGCACGCGGACGATCAGCCGCGTGCCAACATATCGCGTTCGATGAGATTGAGGAAATCGGTGGTGAAATTCTCGATATCCGTTTCCACATCCACCTGTTTGTTGGAAAAATAATTATAAAAAATTACAGCGGGTATGGCAACGGCCAGGCCGGCTGCCGTTGCAACCAAGGCCTCGGAAATACCGGGGGCCACCACTGCCAGTGACGCCGAACCACGAACGCCGATATCCTGGAACGATGACATGATACCCCATACCGTGCCGAAAAGACCAATAAATGGAGTGGCGCTGCCGGTGGTAGCCAGAAAGGACAGAGAACGGCCCAAACGTTCACTTTCCAACAACTGGGCCTTTCTGACCGCCCTTTTCAGATTTTCCATGGTTGCCAATTGCGTTTCCAGGGTTTCCCCGCCCACCTGACCACCGCCCCGGGCACTGCTTATCTTTTTCATCTCGTTGTATCCGGAAACAAAAACCGCTGCCTCTGGACTGAGGACATGCTCCCTTGCGGCTTCAAAAGCCTCGCTAAGCGTCTTGCTGCTCCAGAAGAGATCAATAAATTCAGCAGAGGCTTTTTTCGCCCGCATGAACATCATCTGTTTCAGCAGTATAATAGACCAGGAGATAATGGAAAAGAGAAGAAGAACAGTCATAACCAGTTTAACCATCAGACCGGCGCCGGCTATCATCGTGAAAATTGACATGATCAGTTCAATGGAAATGGTTTGTAAAAATTGAAATTTGAAGTTTTTTATACACGCATGTTACGTGGTGAACAGGCAAACAGGTTACGCTAAAAACATGTGTAATCCTGTTTTTGGAGAAAAAATCTCATAATGGTTTGCGGGAGTGCGCTTGAAAGTATCAGGGAAATTATCAAGGCAAGGGACAAATCAAACCCAATTACGAGCCATAACAATGGTAATACTCTCAACCCCTCATACTCACTGTCTGTCCCAGGCAGGGCAACTCATTTGGTACGATCCACAATGTAGTGGGCAAGGGCACGCAAGGGATCCGCGGATGGGCCAAAGCCGGACAGTGCATCCAGACTTCTCTGTACGGCCTCCTCGGCCAGCTCCCTGGTTTTTTTAACACCAAAAAAGGCCGGATAGGTGGCCTTATTATTGCGGGCATCACTGCCGGCTGTCTTGCCGAGTTCTTCTGTTGAGGCAATAACATCAAGAAGATCATCGACGATTTGAAAGGCAAGGCCTATGTTGTCACCAAACCGCCGCATAGCTTGCCGCTGACGGGTATCGGCCCCTGCCCCGATTGCGCCGCTGAGAACCGAGGCCGTGATAAGGGCCCCGGTTTTATTCCGATGGATGGTTTTCAACTGTTCAAAAGTAATTTTTTTGCCCTCTGCGTCCATATCAAGCGCCTGGCCGCCAACCATGCCAAGAGAGCCGGCTGCCCTGGCAATGGTATGGACAATCGCAAGCCTTGCCGAATCACTCAGGCCTCGCGCGTGCCCAGGGTCGGAGAGCAGGTCAAAGGCAAATGTCAGCAGGCCGTCACCGGCCAGAATCGCTTCGGCTTCACCAAATTTTTTATGACAGGTCGGGTTGCCCCGGCGAAGATCATCATTGTCCATGGCCGGCAGGTCATCATGAATGAGCGAATAGGTATGGATACACTCCAGGGCGCAGGCAACCGGCAGCAGAGATTTTTCAATATCCCTGTCTTCACTGACACAGTATCCTGCCGCAAGACAGAGGATCGGCCGCACCCTTTTACCACCGACAAAGAGACTGTAACGCATGCAGGTAACATGGTCGGCAAAGTCGCCTTCCGGAGACAGCATCAGGTCATCGAGGGCCTGTTGCACCAGCGCCTGTTTTTCTCGCAGATATTTTTTTATATCAATCACGGCAATCCGACAACGGGTCAGTTTTAGTTTGGTTTCTGGTTTTCCTATGCATCTGGGGCAATGCTGGTCATTTAATTTTTTTGAGAAAATCGTTGCCTACGTTCCTCTTCAAGCTGTTTGACCTTTTTTTCAATTTGCCTGACAAGTCCGCTGTATTTTTCCTTACGCAAGATTTCCTTAAACTGCTCCCGGTAATTACGGACCAGGCTCACGCCTTCAATGATGACATCATAAATCATCCACTGATCACCCTCGAGTAACATAATATAGGAAACAGCAACGGATTGCTGGCCGTCGTTGAGCTCGGTCTTAACCTCGGCCCGTTTACCCCGGATTCGCTCACCTTTAAAAATAACTTTCTGGCCGGTGTACTGTTCCAGTTTGCCGATGTATGCATACTGCAACAGTCGGGTAAAGAGATCAACAAAATCAGCGCGTTCTTCCTTGTTCAATTTGCGCCAGGCCCTTCCAAGGACCCGTTTCGACATCTCATTAAAATCAAAACGTTCCCGCGAGACATCGATCAGACGTTTGCAGATGATACATTTTGGATCTTCTTTAAAATCCGCGTTTTTCAGTATTTCCATCACCTTGTGAACAAACGGCTTCATCTGTTCCGTTGGATCAGGGCGTTGGGCGCCATGGCTGACCAGAGGCGTAACAAGGAAAAAACAGGCAAGAGTGAGTTGAATCAATAATTTATTCTTCATATTTCTTTTTTGGTAATTCTGTGACATATCATTTAGCTAAGCAGGTTAAAATATCTGTCAGCAACTTTGAGACCAAAAAAATTCCTGACTCGAAAATATAAACAGGGAGGCGGTGATTCACTAAGAATGGTTAATCTAAGGGCCACCTTAAGGTCTACTCATTTTCAGGAAATACCCGGTGCTCTCTAATTTTTTTCCGGTATTGAAAATAGCTGTTTCGCAGCGCGATATAAGGATCAAAACTGAGTTTTTTCAGATCTTCATATTCACCAATATGCATGGAAAGATCATTGGTGGTCTTTTCAGCATAGATCCCTGTTTTAACACTCCACTTATCAATACATGTATAATAAGGAGTCATGGCCAGGCTGTCGATTACAGTGCCGGTAAAGTCGCGCAGGGTCGACGGCCCGAAAAAGGGTACAACCAGGTAAAAACCATCACCAATTCCCCACACGCCAAGGGTCTCGCCAAGGGTCGCCTCCACCGGTTCAAGCCCGATTTCCCTGTTGGCAAAATCAACAAGGCCGCCAACGCCTATGGTACTGTTGGCAAGAAACCTGACAATGGTTGAGCCTGCATCAGAAAACCGACCCTGCAGAAGGCAGTTGATAAACACAACCGGTTCTTCGAGATTGGTAAAAAAATTATCTATTATATGACGAATATCAAATGGAACAACAGCACTGTATCCCTTGGCCACCGGATTGAAAATATAGGTATAGGCATGATCATTGAGTTGAAAAACGGCCCGGTTAAAGGGTTCAAGGGGATCCCCTGTTTCCGGAGCAACATCGGCTGTATCCTCATAAAAATCATCACTGAGGAAATCCGTTGTCTCATCCTGTCCGGCGGCATAAAGAGACAGGGGAGATAAGAGAAGAATAAAGAAAGATAAAACAACAAGAAAGCGGGTCAATACTTTGCTCAATATCATGGCGGTTGTCCGTCGGTATTTTGAATATGCTCACATATGAAAGAAACAATAATCCATATCTTTATGGTTGTAAATGAACTTGTTGATTCAATTTTTCCAGAGAAACCAGCATGCCATCACGGCAAAACAAACAATAAAAATCAACAGATTACGATAAAAACACGGGTAATCCTATTTTTGAATAAATCCTGTCACCTGGAATATAGGTTCTATGAACGTTGCCTGGGCACCTTGTATATTAGCACGCCAATAACCAAAACAAGAAATATGGAAATCACTCCCAGGGCCGGGAAGACATACTGTATACCAAATCCCTGTTCCACATGACGGACGATTGTGACGGCAACAGCTCCCACGCCAAAGGTTAATACAAATTTCATACCATATGCGGAACTGTGCATTTCAGGTGGTGTCAATCGTGCAACCAGGGTATTTTCGATCGGTTGCATGCCAAGCAGAAAAAAGGAATGAAAAATCGCAACAACAACCAAAGGAATATCTGTTAATAATCCCATGATCAATGCGGCTGGTATTGTCATCAGGTGAAAACAACAATAACTCCAGCGTAAATCAAATCTTTCCCCTATCCTGCCGCCAAAATACTGCCCCAGCATCCCGACAAGATAGAGTAAGGAGGTTATACCGGTTGCCACCACATTTGCGGAAAGGGGCACCTGAAACAGGCCTGACAGCCAATCAAAAATGCCGACGCCACGGACCTGAAAAAGAGCAGGCAGGGTAACAGTAGTTCCCCGATAGACAATACCGCCAAGCATCATTGCCGCCAGCAGAATGACAAAACCGGACCAGGAAGCTCCCTTGCTCTTTTTTGGTCCAACATGGACCATATTCTCGGTTGTTCCGCTGGCCCGAATGAGCAGGAATAACCCAAAGAAATTCAATAGAGCAAGTCCAATATACACAGCGGCCGGACCAAAGAAATAATTAACCACTCCAGCCAGTACCGGGCCAAGGGCAAGGCCAAGGTTACCAAACATGCCATTATATGCCATGCCAGTGGAAGTTCTGGTCACACAGCAGGCTATCCAGCCAAGCCCGGCAGGATGATAAATCCCTGAAAACAACCCTATTCCGGCCAGCGCCAGCTTGAGGACCCCTGGAGAGTCGATAAACAAGGCAGCCACAAGTCCGCTTACACCGGCCCCCACATAAAAAAGGGCCAAAAGCGGCATGGCGCCGACTTTATCCGCTGCGTACCCCCAGAAAGGCGCCGATAGCCCCATCAACAGATACATGAAAAAGGCCAGATCAAGGGTATCGGCCATGGACATATGCAGGAGGCCGGAAAGGGGAAGAAGAATGGCCGGAAAAACCAGCATATTGAAATGGCAGAGAAAATGCCCATAACAGGTTACAGACAAGATGACCCGGTCTGTTCTGTTGAGAACGTTTTCCGGCCCGCCGTTTTCTGGCTCAGCCATTTATCCTGCCCTCCATTTTATGCCGGGAATACCATGTCTGCTTGGTGAAGCAAATTGATCATCGTAACAATACCGGGCTACGGACAACCTGAAAACCACTTCTCGCAACGGCAGGTAGCAGATGCTGACATCGCTATCAATGGCCATGCGTTTTTTTCAACCTCATTTTTTCTTTTTGCTTTTGTTCCTCCTGTTGTCTGATCTGCTTGTACGCCACATAATACTTATAGATGTTGCTGACATAACGAACGGTCTCCCTGCCGATTCTTCTGGCGGCTATTACTTCAACATTGTTGAACCAGACATTCGGATCAAGGCCCCTTTGTTTTGCCTCTCTGCGCAATTTGGCAATACGCGCCGGGCCGGCGTTATAGGCTGCAATGGTAAAAAGATCACTGTTGAGCTCGTCAAGGGAACCATCGGAAAAATACCTGTTCTTCATAAAACGCAGGTACTTGCTGCCAGCGTGAATATTATTCTCCATCCTGTCGATACGGGAAATGGCTATGTTTTTATCGGATGCGGTTTTCGGCAGGACCTGCATGATGCCGATAGCGCCGGCATGACTTCTCTTTTTCTGGTCAAGACCAGACTCCTGGTATGCCAGGGCAGTCAGCAGGAGATAGGGAAAATCATATTTTTGGCCATATTTCCTGAACAACCTGACGGTTTGTTCAAATTTTTTCCGCTCTTCACCGCTTAAGTTATTGCGGACGTAACTGGTATTTTTCAGGTAACGATTATAGAGAACATTGCCCGTCAATGTCCCTTTTTTATTCTTTTTGACAAAGGCATTGATAACCTTTTTCAGTTGCGGCGAATTTTTGCGGATCGCCCAGGCAATATTGCCGCCCGTCCGCAATTTAAGCTGTGGATGCAGGGTGATGTTGGGGAAGATCTTTGCCCAGAACTCCGCTTTTGGCTGATCAACCACGATCATTGGGATCAATCCCGCATTCACCATTTCAAGCAGGTCCTCATCTTCGAGATACTCATCAACAAGTTCTATGCGGACAGGTTTTTTCCCCATCTCGGACAGGGTGGAATTAAGACGAGTAAGGGATTCGTAATAACTGGAATTTTTGCGGACAAATACCTTGCGACCGGCAAGGTCAAACAGATGGTGAAGATCGGCAGCCGGTCCATGGGTGACAATGATTTCGTTAATATTGGTGACAAGTGGCTTGGAAAAATCCACGATCCTGAGGCGGGCCGGGGTAATGGTAAGATTACCGGCCGCGATATCGCCGTAACCGGCCACAAGATCGGACAAGAGATTTTTCCGGGAAGTCGGGACTGGTATGACCTTTATTTGCAGGGTTTTGTTTTTCTGTTTCTTATTGATGAATTTTTCAAACTGCATCAAAGCTTCATAGGTCAGGCCCCGCTTCTGTCCCTTATCAACAAAGAAAAAGGTCTTGCTCGGCGGCACAAGGACCCTGATCATTCTTCGCTTAACCATTGCCGGATAATCACCCATCATTTTCTGGCGGACCAGGGTCTCCATACTGTCTGCATTGACCTTGTCTTTGGCATGGACAGGACATACACAACAGAGAACAATGAGGACGGCAAGAGAGGGCAGGGAAAATAACGGCAATGGCAATAACCGGAAAACATGGTGCTTTTTCATGGTGTCCTCGATATCTGGTTGCGGGGAACGGAAAAGGCCCGAAATCATAATCCGTAAAGACCGGGAAAAATAACTATAGAGATAAGCACAGCCATCTGAATGCAGATAAACGGTATTACCCCCTTGTAAATATCAACGGTACTCACCTCGGGCGGGCAGACCCCTTTTAAATAAAAGAGAGAAAATCCAAAAGGCGGAGTAAGAAACGAGGTCTGCAGGTTCATGGCAATGAGGATAGCAAACCACATTGGGTTAATACCGATCCTGTCGGCTATGGGGAGCAGAATTGGCACGACAATATAGGAGATTTCTATAAAATCGATAAAAAATCCAAGCAGCATGATGGAGAGCATGGAGAGCAGAAGAAATCCCCATTTCTCGCCGGGCAGCGCCATCATGAACTGTTCAACCAGGCTGTCGGCACCGGTATAGACAAAGACCATGGAAAAGGCTGTTGCTCCGATCAGAATGGCAAAGACCATGGCGGTGATTTTAACGGTCTCCAGGGCAGACTCCCTGACGATTTTCAGGCTGAGTTTTTTATACATCGCCGCCAGAACAAGTGACCCCAGGGCGCCGACGGATGCCGATTCAGTTGGGGTTGCAATGCCTGCAAAAATTGAGCCCAGGACCATCACGATCAGAGAAAGTGTGGGAATAATGGCCAGCAGGGCCTTTTTGATAACAATGGACTTTTTTTCATTACCGACATCTATGGCCGGAGCAACCTCTGGTTTAACAAAGGAAACAACCAGGATATAGAGGATATAGCACCCGACCAGGGCAAGTCCCGGGGCCAGGGCCGCCTGGAACAGATCGCCCACCGGCAGCTGAAAGACATCGCCGAGAATAATCAGGACAATAGAGGGTGGAATGATCTGGCCCAGGGTCCCGGAGGCGCAGATGGTGCCGGTGGAAAGTTTTTTTGAATAGCCGTATTTGAGCATAACAGGCAGGGAAATAACTCCCATGGCAACCACCGAAGCGCCGACGACCCCGGTCGATGCGGCCAGTAAGGTGCCGACAAGCACCGTTGAGATGGCAACCCCGCCCCTGATTTTTCCAAATAGAATTCCCATTGATTCAAGTAATCGCTCGGCAAGTTCTGATTTCTGGAGGACAATGCCCATCAGGATAAAGAGGGGAATGGCCATCAAAATGGTATTGGTCATGATGGCATAAATACGGAAGGGCATCATGGAAA
>JALVAI010000185.1 GCA_027011235.1 Desulfobulbaceae bacterium | reverse complement strand
TCATCACCCAGGCCGCGCGGGCCATATCCTGGTTTCGCCTGTTATACCTGGACCGGGAATGTCCCTTCTGGGCAGTATATATCCTTGCCATCATGAGCAGGTCCAGGGTCAGGGAACTGTTAAACTTCTGCGATCGTTTTGAGCTGCCGCCCAAGACACGCAAAATGCTTGTCCGGCAAAAAACAGAAGCTGAACGTATTGCCGGAGAAATGCTCCGGCGTCCGTTTATGAAGGCAAGTGAAATCTACTGGCTGCTTCTTGACCTGGATAATGTGGGCCTGCTTTACCTGATGGCCATTGCCCGAAAAAAATACATAAAAAAAGCGGTGTCTCTTTTTGTCACCTCCCTGCGGGACACGGCCCCCCTTGTCAACGGTCATGACCTGCTCACGCTCGGGTTTGAACCGGGACCGCAGTTTCGTACCATGATTAACCATGTGCTCGAGGCACAGCTCAACGGTGAAATTCAAACAAAAGAAGACGCTTTTACCCTTGTCAAAGAGAACTATCGTCCTTATCAGTCAAAGAGAGACCAGACGCTGGAGGAATCTCATTCCCGTCAGAATGGAAATTCATCAGCTTCCGGTTAGCAATCCATGGAGTAAACAGAACTGCCCTGTGAGGCCAGGCCAAAATCTGTCCCGGCATCAACAGGACCACCTTTATTCCATGGGAAAAAAATAACGCATGAAAATAGTCCCTGACAACAAAACTTAGCGGGCTATTTTCAGAGAACAGTATAAGGAGAAATACAATGGCAAAACAAGTCGTAATAGATACCGATGAATGCATTGGCTGTGAATCCTGTGTTGAACTCTGCCCGGACATCTTCGCCTTTGACGAAGCAGCCGGACACGCCACGGTGATCAAGCCCGAAGGCGGTGACGAGGCCTGCATCGAAGAGGCGATCGGGTCCTGCCCAGCCGAATGCATCACCTACGAAGACTAAGCGGATACTTAACAAGAAACCTGTAATTCTACCCGGCGCAGGTCCGTCCTGGGCCGGGTAGTTGTTTGTAGACGTAACTTTTCAAAGACAAACATGCGGAGGGCGGTTTCCGGCCTGCAAATCAGCAATACAATGGACATCAATCACACCATACAACAACTCATAATCCTGGCGCCGCCTTTTTTGCTGGCATTGACCTTTCACGAACTGGCCCATGGGTACGTGGCCTGGAAGCTTGGTGACCCGACGGCAAAGAATGCTGGCCGTCTGAGCATGAATCCGCTCAAACACCTTGACCCGCTGGGCGTCATTGCCTTTATTATTATGAAAATCGGCTGGGCCAAACCGGTGCCGGTCAATCCCCGTTATTTCAAGGACCCACAAAAGGGCATGTTGCTGGTCGCGTTGGCCGGTCCAGGGGCCAATATTGTGCTGGCTGTTATCAGCGCTATCCTGGTTCGTATTCTTTTGATGGCACCGGGTATACCCATCTCTATTCTCAGGCCTCTTGGTGGTATGCTGGTGGCCAGTGTCTGGATCAATATCATGCTGGCGGTCTTCAACTTTTTGCCCATCCCGCCGCTGGACGGATCCAAAGTCCTGACAGGTATCCTTCCCCCGCAGACGGCGCGCAGTTATGCCCGGCTGGAGCCGTTTGGCTTTATCCTTCTTTTGGGCCTGTTCTATACCGGAATCATCTCAAAAATTATCCTGCCGATTATCTCATTTGCCAACGGCCTGCTTCTGGGCTGAGGCAGACCATTGTGTCTGCAAAAAAAACGGGCATGGAAATATTTCCATGCCCGTTTTTTTATTGCGGCCCAGGCAGCCGCCTGTCATACACCAGAGTATGATTATAATTTGTATGTCAGGCCCAGGGCGACCACATGGGCGCCGGAACCACTGAATTCACCGTTAATGACATGGTTGACAGCGCTGCGGTCATCTTTATCGTCATAAAGATAACCGATACCCACATTCAAATGCTCATTTGCCTGGTAACGAACGCCAAAGGAATAGATACAGGCATCTGAATCCGGCAGATCAAAGGCGAGGGTGGAATCGGGAATCGGTGTCTTGTCATAGGCAAAACCGGCCATCAGGGTAAAATCATTCTTCATGTCATAGGTCAACCCGATACGATAGGTATCACTGTCATCCCAGTTCTTGCTCTTGGGCTGGTCAAAGGCCATGTTCAAAACCGGATTGGCAAGGGGCGCCGGGTAGGTAAAATCAAGATTATCATAGCTGGACCAGAAGGTGCGTTCATATTCCAGCTCAACTGTCAACTGATCAAAAAAGGTGTAGGAACCGGCCAGAGAAAGGACTGCCGGCAGCGGCACGGAAACGGCGCCGGAACCGTTATAGACCCCGGGGCCAGCGGAAGTCGCAAGGTAGGCATCTCCTTCGAGATCAAGATCAACTTTGGAACGATAGGTAACACTCAAATTCATCTCCGGTGTGGGGCGAACACTGGCGGCAAGATTGTATCCGACCTCCCAGGTGTTGCCGTCCATATCTCGACTGGCGGTTACCCCGGGCGCGACCATGCCTGAGCTGCGCACCGTTGCATCGGCATATATGGTCCGGATTCCGGCGGCCAGCGAAAACATATCATTGATTTTATACGAGCCCGAAACCCCGAACTCAAAGACCTTCAAGGTAAATTCATTGGCAAAGGTCTTTGGAAAGGGCTGCCGCCATTCCTTGGACAGACCGCCTGGAACGCCATAGGTAAAACCTACG
>JALVAI010000184.1 GCA_027011235.1 Desulfobulbaceae bacterium | reverse complement strand
CTTCCCGGTCTACCCCGATTTCTTCTTCTATCCGGTCAAGGAGTTTTTTGTATTGGACAAGCTTCTTTTTGCCGGTGGCTATTTTTCCCTTGGTGAGAAACAGGGGCGCGTATTTGTAATAGGGCCTGGCCTCCCATTGTCTGTCCATCAGTTCGAGTACCCGGCGCGATATGCGTTGGCCCTTGAAGATGGAATGGAGTTCCTGGTCGGAGAAGTGATATTTGCTCTTCAGTTCATGAAAGAGGAGTTGATATTTTTTCTGTTTCAGGTCTATGGGCTGACCATCCTTTACCAGGTCGGCGGCCTTGATTTTTTTCCCGGCCATCGCATCACTACCGATAAACGGCAGAGTCAGGGCAAGGATTCCAAGGATTATTGCCGCAACAGTTTTTTGGGAAGAGAGAAAAGAGCTGGGAAGGATTGGCCGGTGCATGAAATATATCTCAAGTGGAGAATTGACGGGAAAACGCATTTATAAATTCTTCTTTCAGTTCAGCGGGCAGGTGATTTATGCCGGCGGCTGCGGCCCGGCCTCCTCCGGTCGGAAACCGGCGGCAGAGCTTATCCGCTCCCTGGCGCCTGTTAAGGGGGGCACGTACGCTGACGCGCAGGGACCCGTCTGTATTGGCAATAATCAGGGCGTGGGCCAGATCAGGTTTTTCTCTGGCCAGGGTGTTGGCAAAGACACCGGCCACCCTGCGGGCCCAGGAAACATTCGGCAGTTCAAAGATTCTGCCCCAATTACCATCTTGCACGGGAACCGCCATGCCTGCCCGGTTCATATCATCCCGGTAGCCCCGGCGCAGGGTCTGGAGCATGGGTGATGATGCATGGAACTCCAGAGGATCGGCGAACGCATGAACATGGCGAAAGAGTTCATCTGGTGGAAAGAACAGGTCTTCCATGGTGGCGCCGTATCCATTGTAGTTCAGCAGAACGCCGGTTTCCCGAAGTTGCTCTGTCTCTTCTTGTGACAAGCCCATGGTCTGGGCGGCCCGGAGAGCGGTTTCGTCAAGATTATCGCCAAAGGCGCCGACAATGGCCCATTTGCGATGGGCACCAGCCAGGAGAGTGTCAACAATCATTGAGGAGCAGGTCTGGGGCGCTGGATCAATATGTGCCTTTAGGCCACTGTCTTTTGGAATATCACCGCTGAAGTGATGATCAATATAGACAATGGAGTTTCCTTGGGCAAGCAGGGTAAGCAATGGTTCGCGGTTCCTGTCCATGGAAATGTCAACAACGGTGATGTGCGCGTTTTTGACACTCTTTATTTTTTCCAACAGGCGGATGTCGCGTTTCACCCCGGTGACAAGCTGTGCATAGGGGAGAGGATCATGGAGGCGAAGCTGATGGAGGGCGCATATTCCATCGGCATCACCGTTGAAAACGTCGTAGGCGGTCATGTTGGGGCATGTGTACAGGACTGTTTTTTTCGTCTTTGC
Source organism: Desulfobulbaceae bacterium (assembly GCA_027011235.1). Classification (GTDB taxonomy): domain Bacteria; phylum Desulfobacterota; class Desulfobulbia; order Desulfobulbales; family Desulfobulbaceae; genus DRLX01. Next base: position 1,267 of record JALVAI010000184.1, on the reverse strand, counting down.
GCCATGGGAAAGGGTGTGGTCTTTCCGGGAGGCGGGGGCCGCCTCCCGTCCCTTGCATTGGCCTTCTAAAGACCGGGCAGGTCAATTCCAAAGGGGTTGCCAATGTTCGCCAGTCGGAACATGAGCATGTATTTCTGGTTACCGGGGGTGTAATTGGTGGCAAATTCAACCGACCAGCAGGAGGGCTGGTAGATAAGGCTGAAGTTTTCCTGGATGGTCTGGCTGTCCTCGAGTGAACGCTCAATGTCGTAGGAGGCAATCAGCGAGTAGAGCAGGGAAACTCTTGCCCCGCCCTTGATGGATTCCGTATCTTCTTCATCCTCGTTGTTGCTGGAAAAGTAATCAAAGTAGAAGGTATCGCCCCTGCCGTTTGTATAGTTGGTTTCCAGGGCATTGCGCAATACGCCGGCCCCATAGACATCAATATCAGAGCGATAGACAATACGGAAATCCTTGAGCGGAAACAGGGCCGCTTTCACCTCCACGGGCGTCAGGGGGGTATCGCTTTCTTCACTGCGGAGGTCATATCCCTGACGAATTTTCAGGTAGCCGTACTGCCTGTCATATTCCGAACCATTGTGCAGACCGGAGACGGTAAAGAAGTTATCCAGATTATAGTAGATAATGTTTTGATCGGCAATCCGGTCGATATCGTCAAATTCGGGGAGGTTGTCCTGATTATCATCGGATACATACCTATACGATATGGAGGGCCTGAAGGTATGGGTCCAGCGATAAATTTCACCAACATTGATGCCGAAATCACGGGCAATATTTGTCCCGATCTTGCCGCCAAAGTCGACCAGAAAGCGATTTTCCGTGTCGGAATCCTTCCAGGTATCGTCACCATTATCATCGATGAAATATCCGGTTTCACGGATACCGACATCAACGGTGGTTTCAAGATAGGGTGACAGGGGAATACCGGCAAGCAGTTTCAAGGGAATATCCACCCGCTGGGCCCGAACACCCTTGTCGCGCCAGAAATTGGTATAGTTGCTGTTCCAGGAAAAGTCGATTCCGGTATCATAGAGCGGTAACAGACCGGAGTAGTTGATCGCAGGCAGATTCCAGAGTGGATCCGGGCTGGTCTGCGGTTCCCGCAGATCGTTGATCCCGAGAAGGTTGATCTGCAGGGCAGAACCATTGTCCCAGGAACGGAGAATCTTCAGGGTATTTTCTCTGGTGAGTGCGGTTTTGTTTTGAAAACCCCGGCCAAAGGTCTCCAGGAACCTCCTCTGGCTGGTGATAAATCCGGTCAGACCGC
>JALVAI010000183.1 GCA_027011235.1 Desulfobulbaceae bacterium | reverse complement strand
GAAATATACCCATCTTTTGCATATGCTGAACAAATCGCATCCGGATCATGGGCTATGGGTGCACGAATAAATACGTCGTGATCATGCATCATGATTGGAAATTTCATCCCCCGACGGATCATCTGTCCCAAGCCGATCCATTTGGCGATAATGCCATGTTGAGGGAGAAATCCCGTCGGTTGCAGAAAGGGTACGGCACCCCTATAGTCGATATTTGTTACAATTGTTTGATGTCCCCCAAAACAGGCTTTTGTCTCCCGCTGCAGGTCAAAATACAAACGTAGGGTATCTTTTCGTGCTTCCGATGTCCCCGGAGGGACCCAGTATGTAATAACGTAATTCACAAAATCAAACACCTTTCAGAATACAACGCTGTCAAGAATAATTATACCCGGTGACCTGTTACGGGCCACCTTGAAAAATCACCCTTGCGGCTGAAAAATATATCCCAACCCTGCTGGTCACAAAATATTCAACCCGCCTTTTCCTTCCTGAGCCATTACCGTGTTCACCACCCGGCGAACATCTGCAAGGCATCAGCGTCCCTTTGGATTATTGTTTTGGCAGTCGCAGTTGCCCTGTTTCGATTCCGCTGTAATCCGTTCCATGATGGTCGAGCGGCCGTGTTCCCTCACATCCTTTATCAGATCGTCCGCTGTATAGTTGAAGCAGTAACATATTTTTTCTTCCATGGTCGTTTTCTCCTTTGTGTCTTTGGCATTTTTCATATTTCATACTTTTCTGATGCTACCGCCGCTTCCGCTATATTGCACCCTTTTATCCGAAAATGGCGCAGAGCGGTGCTACAAGAACACTCTTTCTTGTTCCATAGCTCTGCGGTGGAACAAGATAATCTTCTGTTGTTCCATGACGCTTCATACCCGCTCTGCGGGTAAACAAGAACTTCAGGAAGAGATTATTTTCATAACAACGTAGCGGTGTCATTGTTGTACCGTTAAGGCGTGCTGGTTTAGCACAATCTCGATATTGACCACGGGCGAATTGATCCTATTATGTAAACAGGGCCGGAAAGTTACACATGCGGAACCCGATGTATAATTAAACTGATCTGGGAGGAGGTTCAATGGGTAAATCCTTTGTGATTGCCGTTTTTTTCTGCTGTTTTTGCTTTTTTCAATCATCGGCCTTTGGCCGGGGAGGGACCACCATGACTCTTGTTGTTTCATCACCTGCTTTTGCCAACAAACAATCCATTCCCGTCCGTTATACCTGTGAAGGAGAGGACATTTCACCGCCGTTGCAGTTTACAGGCGTACCGGAAGGCACAGCAAGTCTGGCCCTGATTGTCGATGACCCGGACGCGCCTGACCCTGCGGCCCCGAAAATGACCTGGGTCCACTGGCTGCTATATAACCTGCCGCCCGATACCTCCGGGCTTCCCGAGGCGGTGACATCTTTTCCGCCAGGAACGGAATTGGGAACAAATGATTTTGGCCGTACCAGATATGGCGGGCCCTGTCCACCCATTGGTGAACATCGCTACAGGTTCAAACTCTATGCCCTGGACACCATGCTGCCCGATCTGGGGCGACCCGACAAAGAAACCCTGCTTCATGCCATGGACGGTCATATTCTTGAGCAGGCGTTGTTGATCGGCCTGTATCAGAAAAGAGGAAATGATTGAGCAGGGCAAAGCTGAGTTATGAACGGGAGGATTGGAAAATCTGATAATTTTTGAAAACCAGGCAACCAGACGATGCGGTTACCACAGGGCGGCAAGGAGGGAGATTTTACTTTTTTTTGGAAAACTTTTCACCGGAAAGGAGGACAAAAATGACCGGGAAACGCGCCGGGGAAATGTTGCAAAAGATTGACCAGGATTGCCGAACCACAAGCTCTTACACCGGTATATCAACATTCGCGCCCGAGGTCATGCAGGCCATGGCCGAGGTGCCGAGAGAGGCCTTTGTTCCGGATGAACTCAAGCCCTGGGCCTATGAAAACAGACCTCTGCCCATTGGTAATGGTCAAACCATTTCACAGCCCTATATTGTTGCCCTGATGACAGATCTACTCCACCCGGACAGGGATGATGTTGTACTGGAGGTAGGAACCGGATCGGGCTACCAGGCGGCAGTGCTTGCACGGCTTGTAAAAAAACTCTATTCCCTGGAAATTGTTCCTACCCTGGCGAAAAATGCAGCCTCTCTTCTTGAAAAACTTGGCTATACAAATGTTGAAGTCCGCCAGGGTGACGCAACCACGGGATGGCCGGAACATGCCCCCTTTGATGGGATTATTGTCACGGCAGCAGCCGAACAGGTACCTCCGGCCCTGGTTGAACAGCTGAAACCCGGCGGCAGATTGGTCATCCCGGTCGGAGTTCCTCATGGTCCCCAGGACCTGATGTTGATTCAAAAGGACGACAAAGGCCGGTTGAGCAGGAAAAATATCCTGCCCGTGGCCTTTGTCCCCTTCACCTCCGCTGAAAAGTAAAGGAATAATAGTCTTGGTGGAATCCCTGGCGACCGGTCTGTTTAATCGCGTTGCCACACGACCCGTATTGTCTTTTCTCCATCACCGTAGGTGATCGAGAGGTCACCCTGATAGGCGTGGACGAGCGCTTCGCCCAACCGGCGGGCGATGTGGATTCCGGTGGTGGTGACCAGGGTTTTTTCCCCGTCCTCCTCAATGGCCATTATCCGTTCCAGGGGATGCTCCTCCTTTTCAATTTTCTCTTCATTGTTGAGCA
>JALVAI010000182.1 GCA_027011235.1 Desulfobulbaceae bacterium | reverse complement strand
GAAGAAGACCTTTATCAACTCCATGGCGCTTGATACGGGGCATAAGAAAAAATCCTTTCATCCTTATTCACAACTGTGGGCAACAAATATCGGCCAACCCCTTGCTTCCTGCTACCAGCAGGGTGATCTCTGGCTGAGAAAATACACCTCAGGGTTGGTGTTGGTCAACCCTGGGGACAAAGAGAAGATGGCCCTTCTTGACAGCACATATTTTCTGCCTGATAAACGGAGGGTGCGTGCGATTAAAATAGGGCCGCATGCCGGTTTAATCCTTACCGGTAAACCGGAACGGTAAAGGACCAGGCCGTATGGAAATTTCTATTGATCTTACGGCCCTGCAGCGGGGTGATCGCAGACAATGGGAAAAATTTGTCGACCAGTCCGCCCCCCTGGTTGCCGCTATAATACGGAAAACATTATTGGCGGCAGGGCATGGCGGCGGAGAAACCGGTGATCTGCTCCAGGATTTTTATCTCCGTCTTTGCCGAAACCATTTTGCCGCCTTGAAGCGTTACGATCCCCAGCGCTGCCGGCTGTCAACCTGGCTGGCGGTTATTGCCCGCAATATCGCCATTGATTATCTGCGCCGGCAGAGACCGGTTCAGGTGGAACTTGATCGCGCGGAACAGGAAAAGGTCGTTGTGCCCCGTGACAATGGTATGGATATCCCCTTGACCTCCCTGCCGCCGCGACAGTTACTGATCATGAAACTGTTGTATGAGCAGGATCTTGATGTGCGGGAGGTGGCGGCAATGCTGAATATCAGGGAGCAGAGTGTTCGCAGCGCCAGGCACAAGGCGATAGTGAAGCTGCGCAATATGCTGGCAAAGGAGAAAAAATTTTTTCAAGGGGATGATCTGCCGCCGGCGGACGTATCATAGTATAACAGGACAAGGAAAAGAGAAATGTCTGATATGCAGTTGAACCGGCAAAAAGATGGGAACGATTTCACGGATGGAGCGGAGCTCTGGCAAAGGTTCCGATTGACCGGGACAGAGAACAAGGGCTGTCCCCGGACTGATCTGCTCGCCTCCTGGCTTGATGGAAGATTAGATGATGGCCAGCGGCAGAGTATTGAAGCACATCTTCTTCAGTGTGAGCAGTGCATGGAGACAGTTGTCTGTATTTTCCGTTCCCTTGATGATAAAGAGGAGCAGCTAACCCTGCCATTGGGGCCGATTTATGACCTTGTCCCGGCCGGGGACCGATCCTTTTCGCTTAGGGATGTGCTGCAATGGCTCTATCCCCTGCGACCGGGAACGGTTATGGCGCTTGCAGGCCTGATTTTACTTGTGACAACATCCGGTTATCTTGGCAGACAAATGGCCGCGGATCGTCTTTTTATCCATCAGGCCTTTATTGCCGAACTTTCTTTTGATTTTGATTTGTCAGATGGAGCAGACTTTGTTGGAGGGCAAACCCCATGATGCGCCGTAACATGCTGCTGCTCCTGCTTGTCTTTTCGCTGGCCGCCAATGTTTTTTTTGTCGGCTCCTACATTGTTACCCATCGCCGGGCCGCTGCCATGCATGACCGGGGAAAACGTGTTGCCGCGGTTGTCAAGTCTCTTCATCTCAGCGATGGGCAGCAGAAAATTTTTCTTCGTCTGAAAAAACAGACAACTCGAGTCAAGAACCGTTATTGGCGGCAGGTACGTACAGATCGTCTGGAGTTGTGGCGGCTGTTGACCAGTCCTCACCGGCAACAAAACAGGGAACAGATGGATCAAATCATCCATAAGATGGCTGTGGAACGGGAAAAATATCACAAAGAAATTCGAGACATCATTGGTCGGTTTATTGACAGCCTTGATGATAACCAACGGCAACGGTTTTACGAACTTTCATCCGAGAACAAAAAAATGTTGAGCGCTCTTTTTTCAGGCTGAACCGTGGCAGCCGCGGTTTGGCAATAGCCAATGATTACTGACAACATGTGCATGCCGTGCGGTCAGGATCAATTTAAGGAGATAATTATGCGTAAGATACTGATAATCGCAGTTGTTTGTATTGGCACAGGATTCCTGTTGGCGGGCAGTGGCTACACTGGTACCGTCCATGGAAATGGCGGTGTCAAGGGCAGCGGCGGTGTCCGCGGCCATGGCATTGCCCGGGCAAATGGTACTGCCAGCGGCACAGGGATTGTCATTTACCGGGACAACAACAATCAGCTCCACTACAAAAAGGGCACCGGCACTGTGTCGGGAAAGGGCATTGCCATCGGCCGGGGAACTGTGACCGGCACCGGCAAGGCCCGTGGGCATGGTCAGGCCCGTGGGCATGGCAGGTACCGCCGTTAAACAGAACCTCATCTATCCGGGGCGAAAACCCTTTCGCCCCTCAGTGCCTTCCTCGTATACCTGTTTCACCGCTCTGCGGACAAACAGGAGCTCAAACTGATCATTTTCCTCATTGACTGTGCCCCTGGCCATGCCGGATGCGCAGGAATTGATGTCGCCTGCTGATGGGCGTTGACAGTCCCTGCAAAATTATTTATGTTTTTTGTATTGCAGGGGTGGCGTTGCGCCTGAGAAATACCCATTGAACCTGATTCGGGTAATGCCGACGTAGGGAACGCAGAGACTACTTGTCTTTTTTCTTGAGTTTTTCCAGGCTTCTTTCACCTTCTCCTGCCTTAATCCGCATTTTTTTCCAGCAGCGGCGCACCATGCCGGATGATGTTCAGCCCAACAGAAGTGCGTTGTGATGGCACAGGTATGGCC
>JALVAI010000181.1 GCA_027011235.1 Desulfobulbaceae bacterium | reverse complement strand
GGTTGGAGGGATCATCGCCTTCCCCTTTGGTGTGTGTTGTCGACAATACTCACGAAAGTAAACTGTGACCAGCCTTTGGCAACTCGTCTCCTCAGAATTTCCAGAAAATTGGAATGGTGACAAACCAGGGCTTTTTATAAATGTTCATCACAGATCACTGTTTATGATGAAAAAAACACCGGATGCGCATATTCCCGAGCTGCTGGCTCCGGCCGGAAATTTCGATAAACTGGTTACCGCCATTCACTACGGCGCCGATGCCGTTTATCTTGGTGGGGAACAGTACAGCCTGCGGGCAAGAGCGGGAAACTTCAGCCACGCGGAAATGAAAAAGGCCGTGACCTATGCCCATGATCATGATGTCAAGGTCTATGCAACGGTCAATATCTTCGCCCATAACCGTGACCTGGAAGGTCTTGACGATTACCTGCGTTTTTTGCGAGCCACCGGCATCGACGCCCTGATCATTGCCGATCCCGGTATTTTTCACATTGCCCGCAAGGTAGTTCCTGATCTGCCCATCCATCTCTCGACCCAGGCCAATGTTACCAATTTCGCCGCTGCCGAATTCTGGAAAAACCAGGGCGCCAAACGGTTAAACCTGGCCAGGGAACTTGGTCTGGCGGAGATACATGCCATCCGGCAACAAAGCGATGTCGAGCTGGAAATCTTTGTCCACGGCGCGCTCTGTATTTCCTATTCCGGCCGCTGTATGCTTTCCAACTATTTCACCGGCCGTGACGCCAACCAGGGCGACTGCGCCCATCCCTGCCGCTATTCTTATCAACTGGTGGAGGAAAAACGGCCAGGTCAATATTTCCCGGTGGAAGAAGACAGCCGCGGCACCTACATCTTCAACTCAAAAGATCTCTGCCTGCTGATGCGTCTGCCGGAGCTGATTGGAGCCGGCGCAGACTCCATAAAAATTGAAGGCAGGATGAAATCCATAGCCTATGTCGGCGGGGTGGTTCGGGTCTATCGGGCCGCCCTTGACTGGATCAAAATGCAGATTTTTTCCGGGATCAGTCCGGAAAAAATCCTTTTGCCCCAGTCTTTCTCCAACGAAATAAACAAGATCGGCACCCGAGGACGAACTGAAAATTTTTTTGATGCCCACCCTTCAAATGACGGCATGCTCTATGATACAATACGAACACGTCAGAGATATGCTCCCGCCGGTATTATCCGGGCCGTGGAGCCGTTACTGGTCGATGTTCGCAATCCAATAGAATGTGGCGATCGCCTGGACTATCTCGGCAAAGCTATTGAATCTCGATCCTGCACTGTGGTCGCCATGAAAACGCAAAACGGCGAACCGATCAGGCGGGCAAATCCTGGAACCCAAATCATTCTGCAGACGGAACCGGTGCTTGATGGAGCCACCGTGCACAGTCTGTTGCGTAAAAATATGGAAGGTCTATGAACCCGATCCTTACAGTTCCTTTTCTGCCGGAACCCTTTTATATCGATTTTCTCACCTCGGTCAAAAGCCATATCAACGGCCTCCAGTTCAGCCTGCCCGGTACCCGCATCCTGGACAGCCGCATCCGCCTCGACAACCTGGATATACACAATCAACTGATGTCGGGACTTGCCCGGCTGCCGGAACCGAAAAAACACGCCCTGCTCAACAGCCGCTTTTTCCCGCCCTCTCTGCTGACGGACAAAAAAGGTGTTGCAGAGATTATCAACTCCCTTGATACACTGGCCGAACAGGGACTAATTGATGGTATTGTTTACTGTGACCAGTATCTTCTACAGAAGCTCTCCGATGAGGCGCCCGGTCTGGCCTCCGCGCTTGAGGCCGTTCCCGGCGCCAACTGCATGCTCGACTCATACGACAAGGTAAGCACCTGGCTTGATTATGTCGAAGATACCCGTTTCAGGCTGCCGGAAAAAATCCTCCTTGACCGGTCTTTAAATCGAAACCTTGATCAACTGGCCCATACTATTCGCCTGATCAGGGAAAAAATCCCCGGAATACAGATCGAGGTTCTGGCTAACGAAGGATGTCTGTTCCGCTGCCCGTTTAAACTCTCCCACGACGCCTATATCGGCCTGGCCAACGTCTCCGGACAGGACTCCACCTTCCGCCTCAACCGGGAATTGGGCTGTGTCCGCCTCCTCGGCAATGAGCCGCATCGTATCCTCCGTTCCCCCTTTATCCGGCCCGAGGACATGGAGACCTATCTCTGCCATGTGGACACCATCAAGCTCTGCGGCCGCACCCTGGGGGGTGAATTTTTACAAAACGTTATCCAGGCTTATATCGCCCGCAGATACGAGGGTAATCTGCTTGACCTGCTGGATGCGGCCCATTGGCTGGCCCAGTATCTCCATGTCGATAACTCCATGCTCTCCTTTGATCTTGTCGACATGCTCGCACTCTGTGACGGCGACTGCAACCGGTGTGGTTTCTGTCAGGAGCTGTTTCAATCAATCACCCATCGCCTTCCGCTCACCATAAGGGACAACCGGGCTGCCGTGGATTGACAGGGCCGCAGACTCCGGGTAGATTTACAAGTCGCAGGCATCAACAACTGGATGTCTTGAACAATGAGATTTTTCATCTAATCTACCAGGAGCACATCATGGAGTCTTTTGACACCCTTCTTGATATTTCAACTAAAATTCATGGGCATATCTGTGCCGGCCAGGTCATCGGCGTCCGAATGTCCATGCTGGGCCTTGACCTGATCGGCATTGACGATCCCAAGGGCAAGG
>JALVAI010000180.1 GCA_027011235.1 Desulfobulbaceae bacterium | reverse complement strand
ATGCTGGTCGATCAGCACCCGCTGGCAGTAGAGGTTGACCCCCGGCTGCATCCGCCCCATGCCCAGGGTTTCATAGTTTTCCTGCGGCACATACAAAAGGGCATTGATGGCCAGAGGCGCATCGGCTGAAAAATGCAGGCGAAAGAGGGGTTCATCCACGGCGTTGGCGATAAACTTGTAAAACTCGGTATACTCTTCGTCGGTGATCTCGCTTTTGGACCTGGTCCAGATGGCCTGCACCGTGTTGACGGTCTTGCCCTCCACCTTGACCGGAAAGGGAACAAAGGTCGAATACTGCTTGATGATGCGCTCGATGGTGAACTTGTTGGCGTATTCATGGGCATCATCTTTGAGCTCGATGATTATCCTGGTGCCCCGGTGCAGTCCGTCACAGGGCCTGATCGTATAGGAGCCGCCGCCGTCTGATTCCCATTCATGGCCCTCGCTTCCGTCCCAGGAACGGGTCTGGACCCGGACCTTTTTGGCCACCATGAAGACGGAGTAAAAGCCGACCCCGAACTGGCCGATCAGGTTGACATCCTTTTTCGCCGCCTCGGCCAGCTCTTCGAGAAAATTTCCGGACCCGGAATGGGCAATGGTACCGAGATTGGTCTCCAGCTCCTCCCGGGTCATGCCGATGCCGGTGTCGGCAATGGTCAGGATGTGTTTCTTGTCATCACAATCAATGGTGATTTCCAGGGGGACATGGGCGTCAAACTCCGGTTTTTCCGTTAAACTGATATGACGATATTTCTCCAGGGCATCGGCGGCATTGGAGACCAGTTCGCGTACGAATATATCACGCTCCGTGTAAAGCGAGTTGATAACTATATCAAGGACCTTTCTTGTCTCCGCCTGAAATTCCCTGGTTTCGACCTGTTCATTGCTCATGGTTTTCTTCCTCTTTTTTATGATTCTCGCGCAATTCTTGTCTGTATCACATGGCCCTGGTATGGTATGTATTCCGGTAGGTAACCGGCAAGCAGGACCGTATTGTTCGGCCAATATAAATAAGCACGATTTTCCGGCTGTCAAGAGACGCGCCAGGTACCGACAGACGAGAAGCGGCCGCTTATATGAACTTCAATACAGAAAACGCGTAAACAAAGAAAAAATGTCATCCCCAAATTACGATGTACTCATTATCGGCGCCGGTCTCTCAGGCCTGAGTGTTGCCCGCTTTCTGCGTGATAAACGCCCGCAGCTCCGGCTCCTTGTCCTGGAAAAAAACAACCGGCCCGGCGGGGCCATCCGCAGTCACAGTGAAGAGGGATATCTTGCCGAGACCGGTGCGCACGGCTTTCTCGACAACTGCCTGGAGAGCAGGGTCATTGTCCACCTGGCCGGGCTGACATCGGAAATGGAGAAAGCAAAGCTGGCGGACTTTGTCCGCTATATCTGCCTGGACAGCAAGCTGAACGCCATCATCAAGGCGCCGCTTGTTTCCTGGCCGGCCAAGCTGCGCGTGCTTGCCGATCTCTGGAAAAAACCCTTGCCCGGCGAGCCATCGGTGGCCGACTGGATCAGCTACCGGTTCGGCCGCGCCCTGCTTCCCTTTGCTGATGCCGTCTTTACCGGTACCTATGCAGGCGATATCGACCGGCTGGCCATTGACGGGGTAATGCCCGGCGTGCGGGCCCTGGAACGTGATTCCGGGTCGGTGATCCGGGGGTTATGGAAGAAGAGGCGGGAGGCCAAAAGAAAAGGGGACGACAAGACAAAGGGACTACCGGCCATGACCAGTTTTCGTGCCGGCATGGGACGGCTGGCCCAGGGGTTGGCCTCGGCCCTGGAGGCCAACCGGGAGATCATGTACGGGACCACGGCCCGGGCAGTGGAAAAAACGGACAGCGGCTGGCAGGTAGAGAGCGGCAGCAACAGTTTCAGCTGCCGGCATCTGGTGGTGGCGCTGCCCATCAACCAGGCGCTGCCGCTGCTCGCCGCAATCAGAGAGGCGGAAGAGCCGCCGCTGGCATCGGTCCCCGAGGCCCGCATTGCCACGGTTGCCCTGGGCTTTGACGACACCGCCACAATTCCCTTTGGTTTTGGTTACCTGGCCCCGGAATCTGAACAACGCTTTGCCCTGGGCGCGCTTTTTTCCTCCCACATGTTTCCCGGCCGGGCGCCGCTGGGCCATCAACTGATCGAGGCGCTGGTCGGTGGACGCCGCCATCCCGAACGGCTGGAACTCTCCGATGAAGATCTGATTGCCAGGGTCTGCCAGGACCTGGCAGAGCTGATGGAACTGCCCCCATCGCCCTCCTTTGCCAGGGTCCTGCGGCCCGATAGCGGCATCCCGCAGCTGGAGGCCGGCTATCCGGCCCTGCTCTCATGGCGCAAGGAGCTGCAGGCCGCCATGGAGGGTCTTCATGTCTGCGGCTTTGGCTGGCAGGGCATCGGCATCAACGATATGACCAAAGAGGCCTGGAAGGCAGCCAGGGCGATCCTGACCAGGGAACTGGAACAAGAGGAGGAGCAGGAGGTCAAGGGCGTCTATTTTTAAGGACAACCCACCACCGACCGGTACATACGCCCGTCGGACTGCTGACAGAGTCCGGTGAATCCGGTACTGCAGCCCGCGGCCCGGCTTTTCCTGGTGAAGGATCAGGCAAAGCCTTTCAACCTTTCTTTAGCTTGCGGCTGAGGATGTCGATCTGCTCGCGAATGGAGTTCTTTCTTGAACGGTCACGGGTGATGACCTTGACGGCATGCAGGACCGTGGAGTGGTCGCGGTTATAGAG
>JALVAI010000179.1 GCA_027011235.1 Desulfobulbaceae bacterium | reverse complement strand
AATCAGAGCTGTTGGCGGAACTTGTCTGTTCCAATTCCCTGCGCTCAAATGCTGTTACCTCTGCGGTCGGTCTGTTGAAAGAGGAGATGCGCCGGTGTGACTCATTGATAATAAAGGCCGCGGATGCCACTGCCGTGCCCGCGGGTAGCGCCCTTGCCGTTGATCGGGACCGATTTTCCGCTTTTATCAGTCAGACAATAGAACAGCATCCGGATATCGAGATTATCCGGCAGGAGGTCACCGGGCTGCCTGAGCAGATGGATGGTCCGGTAATCCTGGCCACCGGCCCGCTCACTTCAGAGGCCATGACGGAAAGCCTGATCAAGCTGACCGGGGAGCGTCACCTCGCCTTCTATGATGCCATTGCCCCGATAGTGAGCGCCGATTCCCTGGACATGAACATTATTTACCGCAAATCCCGCTGGGATGATGATAATCCGGGAGATTATCTCAACTGTCCGATGGATAGGGAGCAGTACAACACCTTTATCGACATGCTGGCCGACGCTGACACCGTGCCCCTGAAAAGTTTTGAGGAAACAAAATATTTTGAAGGCTGTCTGCCCATTGAGGTCATGGTCGAGCGCGGCCGTGATACCCTGCGTTTCGGCCCCATGAAGCCGGTTGGCCTGGCCCATCCCCAAACCGGGCGGGTACCGTATGCTGTGGTCCAGTTGCGGGCGGAAAACAGGGAGGGGAGCATGTACAACATGGTCGGTTTCCAGACCAAGTTGACCTATCCGGAACAGAAACGGATTTTTCGCACTATTCCGGGCATGGAAGAGGCCGATTTTGTCCGCCTTGGTTCCATCCACCGCAATACCTTTATCTGCGCCCCCCAACTGCTTGACCAGAGCCTGCAGTTGAAAAAAAGACCCGGCCTGTTCCTTGCCGGGCAGCTGTCCGGGGTGGAAGGGTATGTGGAGTCGGCGGCCATGGGCCTGCTTGCCGGTCTTTATGGAGGTCGTCTGGTGCGGGGCAAATCCCTGCCTGTGCCGCCGGCCACCACGGCGCTTGGGGCCCTGGTTCGTCATCTGACCGAAACCGATCCCGCCCGTTTTCAGCCCTCAAACATCAACTTTGGCCTGTTTCCGCCTTTGAAAAAAAAGGTGCCGAAAAAAGAACGGGGCCTGTTCCGTGCGGAACAGGCCCTGTCCGGTCTGGCAGCGTGGAAAAACTGTCTTGCGGAGCAAGGAGGGGACTCCGCGGATCAGTAATGCTGCCGTAATGTCACCGGGCTCTGGTGTCGGAGTCCGGTCGGCCCTGGCTCAGACCTTGAAGTTGCCGACCAGTTTCTGGAGCTGTCCTGCCAGCCTGTTTAACTGTTCCGCGGTTTTGATGACGTTGGTCGTATTTTCAAGCACCTGCCCGGATGATTGATCGACCTCGGCAATGTCCTGGGCCACTTCCCTGGACACCGTGGATGCCTGGGAAACGTTTTCCGTTACCTCCATAATACCCTGGGATGCCTGGTTGATGTTGCCGGCAATGGCGGTTGTGGTCGACGTCTGGGTTTCAACGGAGCTGCTGATGCCGGTGACGATTTCATTGATCTCGTTGATGACCTTGGAAATTTCCTCTATCTCGGAAACCGTTCCCTTGGTTGATTTCTGAATCCCCTCGATCCTGGTTTTGATTTCCAGGGTGGCGTCCGCCGTCTGTTTGGCCAGTTCCTTGATCTCGTTGGCGACAACGGCAAATCCCTTGCCTGCCTCGCCGGCCCGGGCAGCCTCAATGGTTGCATTCAGGGCCAGCAGGTTGGTCTGTTCGGAGATTTCGGTGATAGTTTCCGTGACCTTGCCGATCTCATCGGCGGCCCGGCCCAGCTCATTGACCCGGTCGGAGGAGTTTGCTGCCTGGCTGACAGCCTTGGTCGTGATGTCACGGGCTTTTTCGGTATTTTTCGCAATCTCCTCACTGATGGAGGCGATTTCCTCGGTGGAGGAGGCAACGCTGGCCACGTTATGGGAGGCGTCTTCCACCGCCACTGTGACCGTGTCCATGTTGGCGCTCATCTCTTCGGCCGCGGCCGCGACCATGCTCGCCCTGCCGGCAACATTTTCCGTTGCCTCGTTCATCTCGCCGGAAACAGCCGTCAACTCACGGTTTGAGTTGTCGAGGGAGGTGGTGATTCCCTGGATCTGTTTGACCATCTCTGCAAGATTATCAAGCATCCTGTCGATTGCCTGGCCGAGCATTCCTATTTCATCCTTGGTGCCAAGATTCATTCTCTTGGTCAGGTCGCCTTCACCTTCGGCCAGTTCCAGGGCAACCGCTGTCGCCTGCCTGATACCCTGGAGAATAAGGGAGGTGATAAAAACCAGCAGGAACAGACACAGGGAGGTAACAACAGCAAAGAGAACCAGAGAAACCGTTATTTTCATTTTCTGGGAAGCGGCAAGAGACTTGGCCTGATTCTGTATATTTGCCGATAAATAGTCCTCAACCTTTTTAAGCAGGTTGATCTTCTCGGTGATGGTATTAAACCAGATCACCGGATCAACGCCAAAACTCTTGCTTGTGTCAAGGTTGACATCACGGGCGATTTGCCGCATCTGTTTGACCTGATCAATTGCAGGGCCGCTGACGGTCCGTTCAAAGAATCGTTTTTCTTCATCGGTGGCAAGGGCTTTAAACACGGAAAGATAAGTTTTTTGTTCAGTAACGAGTTGAATAAAAAGAGAATAGGTATCTGGCGTAAAACTTCCCTTGGAAAAAACACCACTGAGGATGGCCCGCTCCTTGC
>JALVAI010000178.1 GCA_027011235.1 Desulfobulbaceae bacterium | reverse complement strand
GCCTGTCCTGCTTCTGTTTGGCACGGCCTGGGGACTGGCGCCGCAGGTATATACCAGGGTAACGGCTACCTTGCCGCCGGTCCATGGCTTTGGTGATTATAATCATCTCTCGGTCCGCTCGGCAGCATCTATTATTCTTGACCGGTTGCTCGGGAACAGGGAGAATTGACAAGACTGGTGATAGCGGGCCGGCAACAGCGGCTGTTCAAACGCCATGCAACCGCTTTGCAAGCGGAAAGAAATAAATTATTCAATTAAAAAATAAAAAAAATCAATATATTATATATTGATAACGACCATCTATCAAGAGAAGAGCAATGAATATCATAGACAGGATTGACCAGGAGCAGATGCGTTTTGACCTGCCGGAATTTCGTCCCGGAGATACCGTCAAGGTCCATATTCGTATTATCGAGGGAAACAAGGAACGTATCCAGATTTTTCAGGGTGTTGTCATCAAGAGAAAACGCGGCAACATGAATGCGACCTTTACGGTGCGCAAGATCTCCCACGGCGTCGGGGTTGAAAAAACCTTTGCCCTCCATTCCCCCAGGATTGAAACCATCGAGGTGGTCACCAGGGGACGCGTGCGCAGGTCCAGGCTCTACTACCTGCGTGACCGGCGGGGCAAGGCCGCCCGTATCCGGGAACGGGGTGTCAGGTAACATTGCCGGGCTATCGTCAAAAGCGGAGGGATATGGTTTTTTGCTTATGAGCGGAAATCCTTGTCCCTCCTTGTTGTTTGCAGAAGAGAACCAGCCAGCCAGCGATACCCTGTATTTTGAGCGCCGGCTTGCCGGCCAGGGGTTTTCCGTTGTTGCCGGGCTGGACGAGGCCGGTCGGGGTCCCCTTGCCGGACCGGTTGTTGCCGCATGCGTTGTGTTACCTGCAGGTTGTGACCATGAACGCTTTCAGGATTCCAAAAAACTTAATGCCCGACAACGGCAAAAAAGATTTACCGAGCTGCATGAATGCGGCGCCCGGATTGGAATCGGCGAGTGTTCCCCCCGGGAGATAGAAGAAAAAAATATCCTCCAGGCATCCCTGCTCGCCATGAAAAGGGCTGTCAAAGACTGTCTTGCCGTAGGCCTTCCCGATTTTCTCCTTGTGGACGGTACCTTTTCCGTCCCGATTTCCCTGCCGCAACAGGCCCTGGTCAAGGGCGAGTCAAAATCGGCTTCTATCGCGGCTGCCTCCATCATCGCCAAGGTCACCAGGGACCGGATCATGGCCCGGGCCCATGTTGAATTTCCCTGCTATAATTTTATTAAAAACCAGGGATATCCCACCAGGGAGCACCGGGAGGCCATTGCCGCCTTTGGCCCCTGTCCCCTGCATCGCCGAACCTTTAAAGGGGTGCGCGAGTTTATCACCGATTCGGCCGGGAAATCCGCCGTCCCCCACCAGCGCAGGCTCTGGCCATGATCAGCCTGTTGCCTGGAAAAAACGTTGATTCACACCCTGTTGTTTTGACCAACATGGCTTTTCGGTCATGCGGGTCCCGCCCTGGAATCACTACAAAAAAACAGCCATGAAAACAACCACAAGTATCGGCCGACATGGCGAAGACATAGCCGCTGCCTGGCTGAGCAAGCATGGATATGTTATAGTGGAGAGAAACTATCGCCGCCGGTTCGGTGAGGTTGATATTATTGCCAAACAGGGTGAATATCTGGTGTTCATCGAGGTGAAGACCAGAAGCTCCTCCCGGTTCGGCGCCCCTTTTGAGGCAATAACAATGAAAAAACAGCAGCAGATAGCACGGATTGCCGATGATTACCTGCTCCATCATGGTCAGGCGGACAAACTCTGCCGGTTCGATTGCGTGGCCGTGACCCTTGAACCGGGGAAACCTCCCAGGGTGGATATTGTCGTCAATGCATTTGACACCTGTGAATAAGACAAAATCGCGGATATACGTCCAATGAGCATTGATACGCCCCCCCTGGCAATAACCATGGGTTGCCCGGCCGGAATCGGCCCGGAGATTATTGGCAAATTTTTTCACGATCTTTTTGTCGATCGGAAAAACCAGCCCGCCCGGCCCGTGGTTGTTATCGGCAACCTGGCTGCACTTCGGAAAACAGCCCGGGAGCTGGGATTTTCCCGGCTTACCATCCAGTCCTGGCATCCGGGAGATCCGGTCAGACCGGATGTTGTGCCGGTCTTTGACTGTGATGATCGGCCATTGAATAACCTGGTCCCGGGACAACCCGACCTGGCAACCGCCAGGGCAATGATTGGATATATTGAGCAGGCGGTGCGGTATATTCAGCAGGGTGCTCTATCCGGCATGGTGACCTGTCCCATCAGCAAGATCAGCCTGCAGCGGGCAGGCTCCCCATTTCCCGGTCACACGGAAATGCTTGCCTCACTTACCGGCTCCACCCGTTATCGGATGATGATGGCCGGCCAACGTCTGAAAGTGGTGCTGGCCACTATCCATGAACCCCTTGCCCGGGTATCGGATATGCTCAGTGTTGACGAGATCCGGGATTGCATATCCATGACTGTTGACTCCCTGCGCCATGATTTCGGGTATGATGATCCCAGGGTCGCAGTTGCCGGTCTTAATCCCCATTGTGGAGAAAACGGGATGTTCGGCTCAGAAGAGCAGGACTGCATAACCCCTGCGATTTCCGGATATGACGGTCCTGGTGTGGTCAGCGGGCCCTGGCCGCCGGACACGGTTTTTTATCAGGCAGCTGCCGGCCGGTATGACGCTGTTGTGGCCATGTACCATGACCAGGGACTTATCCCCTTTAAATTGCTCCACTTTAAAGACGGGGTCAATGTGACCCTTGGCCTGCCCATTGTCCGCACCTCTGTCGACCATGGCACGGCATATGATATTGCCGGTCAAGGCCTTGCCGATCCGGCCAGTCTTGCGGCGGCAGTTCATATGGCAGCGGATATCTGCTCCCACAGGGAAGGAGAAGATCGATGAACAGGGGACTGCTTATTGCCTTTGAGGGTATTGACGGAACCGGCAAGTCGACCCAGATACGTCTACTTGCCGATTACCTGCGAAGGCAGGGATGCGAGGTCATTGAAACAAGAGAACCAACCGATGGTCCCTACGGCCGGAAAATCCGTCAGTTGTATATGAACAGGAAAAACTGCACTCCTGAAGAGGAGCTGGAACTCTTTATTCAGGACCGCAGGCAGCATGTTGATGAGGTGATTGGTCCGGCCCTGGCCCAGGGAAAAATCGTGCTCACCGATCGTTATTATTTTTCCACGGCCGCCTATCAGGGCGCGGCAGGTATGGACCCGGATTTGATTTTTGCGGCCCATGATTTTGCTCCCAGGCCGGACCTGGTTGTTCTTCTGGTGATGGAACCGGAGAAAAGTGTGCAGCGCATCGAGCAGCTGCGTGGCGAACAACTCAATGATTTTGAGCAGGTTGAACAGTTGCGCAAGGTTGCCGATCTGTTTGCCTCTTTTACCGATGACTGTATACTGAGGGTGAACGGAGCCGCATCCATTGAGCAGGTGCAGCAGGAAATACAAAAAGGTGTTCAACCACTTGTAGCCAATGGGTGCTGATGGTCTGCTGAATTTTTATCATGGGCTGGTATTGCCGGCCGGGGCCTGTCCGGCTGGTTTGATTGTGTCGGTGAACATGATATGGAGCGATTGTTGAAAGCTGTTTTTACCTCTGTATACCGATTGTTGTCGGCAACGGTTGTCATCACTATGCTGCTGAGCGGATGCGCCAGAACCGGGGGTGTATCCTCTCCTGCCATCACTCCGCCTTTGGCATCGCCTGGTCCGGCAGCCGGCTCCGCATCGGGGCCTTCAGATGAAGCGGACACTGAATGCAGCTATTTTTATTTTCTCTGGGGCCGGTATGCCGAGTTGAATTCCCGTTTTGACGAGGCGCTCGAGGCCTATGAAAAGGCGATCATTTGCGATCAACAGGCCGATTATATCAAACGAAAACTGCCGCTTATTTATCTCCGCCTCCATCGCACCAAAGAGGCGGTGGCCCAGCTGCAGCGCTATCTTGACCTGCATCCCGAAGAAAGCGGGGCCCGCATGCTGCTTGCCAGGATTTTTATTCATCAGCATGCCTTTGACAAGGCCATTGTCCAGCTCAAGTCCATCCACCGGCATAATCCTGAAGAAATCCAGTCCCTGCTCCTGCTGAGTGAGCTGTATATTACCAGGAAACAGCCTGACAAGGCCGTTGCTATTCTCCGGCAGCTTCTCACGAAAAAGGGTGATAGTTATCCGGCCCATGTGCTGCTGGCCCGTCTTTACAGTGGCCGGAATGAGACCAACAAGGCGGTTCAGGAGTATAAAAAGGCACTGTCTTTGAATCCGTCAACAGAGCTGGAGATGGAGCTGGCTGAATTTTATCTGCAACAAAAGAGTTACGGAAAGGCGGCCCGGCTTTACAGGAAAATCATTTCCCGTGATCCTGATAACGAAGAAGCAGGTATGGCCCTTGTCCATGTCTACCTGCTGGGGAAAAAGGAAGAAAAGGCCCTGGCCGAGCTGGAGCGGTTGAAAAGTATCTCCTATGACTCCGGTAGGATCGAGATGGCCATTGCCAGGATATATGCCCGGCAGGAACAGTATGAAAAGGCGGCGCAGGTCCTGGAGCGGCTGGTTAAACGGGACAATTCGCCCAAGGCCCGTTATATGCTCGGTATCCTTTTGTTTCATCTGAAAAGATACGAACAGGCCCTTGACCAGTTGCAACGGATACCCATTGACGCAAAAGATTATGAAGACGCTCTTTTCCTGCGGGTGCGTCTGCTCAGGGTACTGCAGCGGCCGGACGAGGCGGTTGCTGTCTTGGAAAAGGCCCTGATTGACAACAGGGAGATCCGCAACGCCGATCTGTATGCCCTGTTGGCCAGATTATACCAGGCCCAGGGAAAGACCGATCTTGGAGAAAAGACCTTTGATCGTATCCTGCCCCTGTATCCGGATAATGAACGTCTGCTCTATGAGTATGGTCTGTTTCTTGATCAGGCAGGTAACCGGAAAAAGGCCATGACGATCATGCAGAAAGTCATTTCCCTGCAGCCGGAACATGCTGCTGCCTTAAACTATGTGGGGTATACCTGGGCCGAACATCGCCAGCATCTCGACAAGGCCCTTGACTATATTCGGCGGGCGGTGAAGTTAAAACCGAAAAACGGGTATATCAGGGACAGCCTTGGCTGGGTCTATTTTCGTCTTGGCCGTCTGCGGGAGGCCGAGAGGGAACTCTTGAAAGCGGCAGAGCTGGCCGCTGATGATCCGGCGATTCTTGATCACCTTGGTGATGTATATCTCGAATCAGGGGAGCCGAAAAAGGCCTTGCAGGCCTATCGCAGGGCCCTGGAAAAATATGCGGATGATGATGACAAGGCAGTTATCAGGAAAAAAATACGCCTTCTTGAAGAACAGGAAAAAAAATAGTCAATATACGCTTTTCCTGGTTCTTGCCAGTGTCCTGCTGGCGGGATGTGCCCACCGGATCCCTCTGCATCGGCCCCTGGGAAGGGAAGGAGAGGTTCGCGCCAGGGAACTGCTCGCCGCCATTCAACAACGGCAAAAGATTGATGCCCTTGATGCCGATGTGACGGTCACCTGGTCCGGTTATGGACGAAAAATTCATTTCCGCGGTGGATTACAGGCTGTTGCAAGTGGGCGATTTCGCCTGAGTGCCCTTGACCCCCTGGGGCGGCCGCTGTTTTTACTGGTTGTTCAGGAATCGACATTTACCTTTTTGGATACCAGGCAGGGCAGCGGCTATACCGGTCCTGTTGATTCGGATTTTCTGCATCGATATATTCCAGCCTCAGTGACCCCGGCAATACTTTTTTCCCTTGTCACGGCCCGACTGCCCGATATGGGACTGGATAAAGTCAGTATCGGCCTGGGCGAGAGGGAGGGAAGCCTCTGGTTCACCTTTCCATTTGGAAAAAACGGCAGGTGGCTGGCAGAGGTTGATGTCGCCCGGGGACTGGTTACCCGGCAGCTGCTTGTTGATGGAGCAGATAACCTGGTTGTTGATTTTTATTATGACGGCTATCCGGCCGAACGTACAACTTCCGGCAAGGCAGAATCCGTTACGTTACCCACTCTTGTGCGTATTGAGGATGGTTTGCTTCCCGGCTCCACCGTGGTCAGGCTTGACAGGGTCTACCCGGATCATGATGTCCCGGACTCCCTGTTTACTCTTGCTGTTCCGAGATATTTTACCATTCTTCAAGTCAAGTAATTGCTCAACTTTTGCGAAAATTTAGCCTTGGCATTGCCGCAAGATAGAAGTATATATTATTTGGTTATTCTGATTGGCAATACCCTGTCCAGAAACCATTTACTGATGGATGAGGGGAAATTGTGCCTGATTCGGTAACACTGCTTTTCAGTGGTGATGGCGTCGTAAAAACTTCGATCTACTGTGTCCTGTGGCGACTCGTTGGCATACTACATGTATAGTCAAGACCCGCCACAGAACACTACTCCTCGGAGTCTCCGCTGCGCTCCGCTTACTTGTATATCTGCGTTTTTACTTAGCCATCTTTAAGCATTGTCTGGACTTTTTACGAGTTCATCAGTGGTTGTTGAGACGGCAATGTTGCGATAGACGGATTGGTATTACAGAGAATTTTGGGAAGATAGTTGGTCAAGGAACATATTTGTTAACAAAGGAGGAACGTAGCATGAAGTCAAAGAAGTTGTTGCTGGTCATGGCGACAGTACCCATTTTTATGTTGGGGCTGTCTTTTTCATCCGCATGGGCAAAACCTTCCAAATGTGAGGAATGTCATGCCAAACTCAATCCCGGCCTGGTAAAGGACTTTAATCGCGGCAAGATGTCGAAAAAGCTTACCTGCAAGTCATGCCACGGCAAGGGCCACATGAGCGCCGATGATGTTGACAAGGTCAAATTGCCGACCATCAGCACCTGTAAAAAATGCCATAAAAAACAGGTCAAACAGTATATGAGCGGCAAACATGCCCTGGGTCTGTTGCCGATTACCGCATTTCCCGGCTTTGCCCATCAGCAGCCCAAGGCATTTATTGACGGCCAGAAGGGATGTAACGGATGTCATAACCTTGGCATCACCGATGAACATGTTCGGGATAATGAGGCCCGTAAGTATTACAAATACGGCATGGACTGCCAGAACTGCCATACCCGCCATGCCTTCTCCAAGGCCGAGGCCCAGCGGCCCGAGGCCTGCAACAGCTGCCATACCGGTTTTGATCATGCCCAGTGGGAGATGTGGCAGCATTCCAAACATGGCGCTGCCTTTCAGACCGATCCCAAGGCCCATCGCGGTCCCACCTGTCAGGACTGTCATATGGAAGACGGCAATCACCGAGTCATGACTGCCTGGGGTTTTCTTGCCCTGCGTCTGCCCGAATCCGACAAGGAGTGGATGGGGTATCGCGCCACTATCCTGCAGGGACTTGGGGTTCTGGACAAGGATGGCAAGCCAACGGCACGGCTTGAAGTGGTCAAGGCCGCCAATCTTGCCAGACTTGACAAGAAAAGCTGGGACGATGAGCGGGCCCGCATGCAGAAGATCTGCGAGAAGTGCCATTCCGCCAACTTTGCCAAAGAGAACCTGAAAAATGCGGACCAGATGATTAAGGCATCAGACAAGTTGCTGGCCGAGGGGATCAATATCGTCAAGGATCTCTATGTGGATGGTATTATCAAGAAGGAGACCAATGCGGCCACCTTCCCCTATCCTGATCTGCTGACCTTCTATGAGGTAAAGACCCCGATTGAAGAGAAACTCTATGAAATGTTTATGGATTTCCGCATGAAGACCTATCAGGCCGCCTTCCATATCATGCCCGATTATACGACCTGGTACGGACTGGCCAAGATGAAGGAATCTCTTGTCGAGATGAAAGAAATGGCACACCAGATGCGTTTGAACGCAAAGAAATAGTGTAGAGCCATATGTAAGTAAGAGAGCGTTGTCTGGTACACGCTTTTTGCTGATTGCGGCGCAGGTCATGGTAACTCATGGTCTGCGCCGTTTTTTTATTATTTTTTTTATTACCATCACCATTGGGATCGGTGCTGAAATATGAAGAACACCCTGTTCATTATTCGGGGAAACCCATGGTATGGCTATCTGCTCCTCTGTATCATGGTTGCCGGCTGCACGCAGGCGCACAATATTCGGACACCTGGTCGGGACAGTGTGCTGGTACGACCCGTCACGGTCATGACCTATAACATCAGGATTGGCGCCGGATTAAGAAAATACGGCCGAAATCCCTATCTTCTCAAGGATGAAATTCAACCGCGGCTGGGGCCAATTATTGCTGCCATCGGCTCGGTTGATCCGGATATTGTCGGTCTGCAGGAGGTGTTGGGCGAGGAGCAGGCAGCCGCCATTGCCAGGGCGTTGAATATGAACTACGCGTATGTTCCGCATGGGCTGGAAAGATATGGGGCCTGGTGGGGCATTGCCCTTTTATCGAAATTTCCTATTCTTCATGTTTCCCGACAGGAGATCAGTTCTGGCCGGGGCAATACACGGGCAAATTGTATTGCCGAGCTTGATGTGTTCGGCTCCACCTGGACAATAGTGGTTATACATAAGGACAAGGACCAGCGGGACGGCGCGGCCCTGTACAGGACTATGGGAATGGTCAACAGACTCCAGGGGCCAGTGCTGCTATTGGGGGATTTTAACATCAGACCAGGGGACAAGCGGTGGGCAATCATGGCCACCCGTTTCCAGGACAGCCTCTACCGCACCACGACAGATAATGCCCGTTATGCGGAAAAAAGAGGAACCTGGCCGGGAAAGCCAGGCAAGTACCGGGGAAAGCGTATTGATTATATCCTGGTTGACAAGGGACGATTTGATGTACTGGATGCCGGTCTGATTGATGAGAAGTATCGGTCCGCTTCGGATCATCTCGGCTATTATGCTGTTGTCCGTTTAAGAGGAAGATAAAATGGTCAACCAAAATGTCCTTTTCGATGAATCACGGGCCAGGGATCTGGTTGGAGATCACCCTCTGTTACAGATGACCAGGCCTTTTAATCGCCATAGTTTTCGAGGTTGCGTCTTCACGACCTGAAAAGGAGAATGGACACATAAGGTGGCCATAAAAGACCTGGTTGCACGGCCATGAGGCAAGGGATCGTCTAACTGATGATGCCGTCAATGATTTTGAGCCTTCCGCGTTTGCAGGCGCTTACACAGTAGGGCTTCTTCCCCTGGAGCTGCCGATCAACGCACATGTCACATTTTACAGCCTTGCCATTGATCAGTTGGGGCACATGATTTCTGCAGGCGTCAACACATTTGCCGCAACCGATACACGCCTCTTCATCCACAATGGGCACGCCGAGAAAATGCATCTCCATGGCCCCGGTGGGACAGACACGGATACAGGAAAGATCCTTGCAGGCGGTACAGTTGATAAATTCGTTCAGTCCCCTGCGAAAGGTACTCATGGCAACGCCGTTGTGTTTTTTCCTGCAGGCCGCAACGCAAACCGCACATCCTCGACACGCTTCCCTGTCCTGCTCAATATGCATTGTCATTGGACACTCACCTATTTATTGGCTTGTCTTTGGTTGACCGGGTATTTTCCGGGC
>JALVAI010000177.1 GCA_027011235.1 Desulfobulbaceae bacterium | reverse complement strand
CCTTTATCGGTGGCGTCACCTTTACCGGCTCCATGGTGGCCTTTGGCAAGCTGAGCGGTAAAATTACCCAGAAGGCCGTGGTCTTCAAAGGACAGCACCTGATAAACGGCGCTATCCTGGTAACGGCCCTGCTGGCGGCCGCGCTTTTTGCCCTGACCCCGGCGACCGGCTGGGGCTATACCCTGTTTATTCTCATCGTCCTGGTGGCCCTGGGATTTGGTGTCACCTCGACCCTGCCCATCGGCGGCGCTGACATGCCGGTGGTTATTTCCCTGCTTAACAGCTATTCAGGATTGGCCGCCTGTGCCGCCGGGTTTGTCATTTCTAACAACATCCTGATTGTTGCCGGCGCCCTGGTGGGGGCATCCGGCATCATCCTGACCAATATCATGTGCAAGGCCATGAACCGTTCGTTGGCCAACGTGCTTTTTTCCGGGTTCGGCAGCGCGGTCACGGCCGCTGGCGGGGATGGTCCCCAAGGTGAAATTCGACCGGCATCGGCTGAAGATGTCTACTATATTCTCGAGGCCGCTGATTCGGTGGTGTTTGTCCCCGGCTATGGTCTGGCTGTTGCCCAGGCCCAGCATGTGGTCAAGGAGCTTGGCGACCTGCTGGAGGCCAATGGTACCGAAGTCTCCTATGCCATCCATCCGGTGGCGGGCCGGATGCCGGGGCATATGAACGTCTTGCTGGCAGAGGCCAATGTGCCCTATGACCAGCTGGTGGAGATGGATGAGATCAACCCGAGAATGGATTCGGTGGATGTCTGCGTGGTCATCGGGGCCAATGACGTGGTAAATCCCGCGGCCATAGAGGATGAAAACAGCCCCATCTACGGCATGCCCATTATCGAGACCTTTAGGGCAAAGACCGTTATCGTATTGAAACGCTCCATGAATCCCGGTTTTGCCGGAATCCAGAATGCCCTGTTCTTCCGTCCTAACACCCGGATGTATTTCGGCGATGCCAAGGCCTCTATCCAGGCCCTGATTGCCGAATTCAAAGACGCTGAATAGTGAAGCAGGGCCGTCTGATCGTTGCCGATGACCTGTTTTATGGGTCAGCGGTGTTGTCAGTCGGCTGTATCCCCGTCGTCGGTTGTTGTAATGATATTTATTTCCCGGGCCAGTTGTTCGGCCCAGGTCTGGTAGTCGGAACCCCTGTCGCCGGCGCGGCTGTGCAGTTCCATCTGGTAGGCAATGTCGGCAAGTTCCCTCAGGCCCAGGTTGAGGAGCGCTCCTTTCAGGGTGTGAGCGGCTTTGCTCAGTTCCTCGAGACTTTTCGTCGCTACCGGACGTTGCAGGTTGTCGAGGTGGCTTTGCAGTGTGGTAAGAAAACGGGGTAGAAAGAGGTCTATCTTTTCATCACTGAGCATGTATGCCCGTGACAGGTGATCGCGAATCAGGCGTTTGTATTCCACGTCCGTCATGGTCGGTTTCTTCTCTTTCTGGAAAAGTGCAAGCAATACTAATACGCAATTCAATACTCCATTCCCAGGCTGTTTTCAATAATGGTGAACCTTGAACGTTCCATTGGCCGTATCATACGGGACCACCGGCTTATTGTCCCGGAAACCGCGGTTATTGTTGCCGTGTCCGCCGGCCCGGATTCAATGGCCCTTCTCCATATCCTTGCCTCCCTGCGGCCCGCGCTGCAATGCGGCCTGGTTGCCGCCTATGTTGATCATGGTCTTCGTCCATCGGAAATTCCAGGGGAAATTGATTGTGTGCAACAGGCCGCACAACGGCTTGACCTCCCATGCGAGATTTTGTCCGTCAACGCAAAAGATTTTGCCGCAGGTGAAAAACGCTCGCTTGAGGATGGCGCCCGTCGGCTCAGGTATCAGGCCCTGCGTGCTTGCGCCCGTCGACATGGCGCCCGGGCCATAGCCGTTGCCCATACTGCCGATGACCAGGTGGAAGAGGTCTTGCTGCGGCTGTTACGCGGCAGCGGCCGCAAGGGCCTTGCCGGGATGCGGCTGCGCAACGATGACCTGATTCGGCCCCTGCTGAAGACCACAAAAGAGCAGGTGCTGGAATATCTTGGGGGACGTGGTATTGCCTTTTGTCATGATTCTTCCAATGATGACCTCTGTTTTCTGAGAAATCGGGTGCGGCATGTTCTTCTGCCCCTGTTGGAAAAATACTTTGAGCCAGGGATACGGAAGGCCCTCCTGAAAAGCGCGGAAAATCTGCAGCAAGATGAAGATTACCTTGCCGGCCAGGTCGAGGAGTGCTGGCAGCGCCTGGTCAGACCCGGTACCGGCGGCAAGGGAGAATCATCTCTTTTGGACCGGCATGGATTTATCACTTTGCACGGTTGTCTCCAGCGCAGGCTTGTTGAACGCTTGCTCTGGTCACTTGGCTGCCCGGCCCGTTACGCCCATATACTGGCTATACAACAGGCGGCCACGCACGGGAAAACCGGCAGTGAACTACATCTGAGCAAGGGGCTGCGGGTGGGCGTTAACCGGAACAGTCTTGAATTTTCATACCCCAGGGGGCGGACTGCCTGGCGGGGCAGGCTGTCTGATGTCCGTTAACAGCGTTCCGGGGAACCGGGACCGGGATGCCGGCACACCTTGCGCCCTGAGTAGGGTTACACCCGCAGCCAAAGCCTGTAGGGGCGGCTTCAGCCGCCTTGTGGAAGGCATGCCGGATAAAATGACGCCTTTCTCAGGCGAATAAATTCGCCTCTACAACCAAGCGCAACATTTATAATGCATATACGATATAATTAGATAACATGCT
>JALVAI010000176.1 GCA_027011235.1 Desulfobulbaceae bacterium | reverse complement strand
ATGCCTCTTCATCGCTGAGGGTGGTGATTTTGCCCTGGCGGACCAGTGAAATTTCCTGGGTCTCTTCGGAAACAACGATGATAACCGCATCGGTCTCTTCGGAAAGTCCAAGGGCGGCCCGGTGCCGCGTGCCGTAGCGTTTCGGGATGTCCGGGTTGTTGGACAGGGGCAGCAGGCAGCCGGAAGAATGGATCCTACCATTTTTGATAATGACCCCGCCGTCATGCATGGGTGAGGAGGGGAGAAAGATGGCAATGAGTAATTCATGGACAAGGCGGGCATCAAGACGAAATCCAAGTTCGAGATAATCACGCAGGCCGGTCTGCCGCTCGATGATGATCAGGGCGCCGATGCGTCTTCTCGCCATGTAAATGGCGGCGCTTATAATTTCGTTGATGTCATGGGCAGCGACATTATCGGTCTTGTGGAAGGGGGTTTTGCCCATCTGGGTGAGGGCCCGCCTGATATCGGACTGAAAGACGATGATAATAATCAGCAAGATGGAGCTGAGAAAGGTCTTGAGCAGCCAGTGCAGAGTCAACAGGTTTAATCTGCCGGAAATGAAATAAATACCGGCGATAACGATGATGCCAAGCAGCATCTGTACCGCCCGCGTGCCGCGAATAAGCAGAATTATGCGATAAATGATGTAGGAGACGATGAGGATATCAACGATATCCTGCCATCGCATGGCTTGCAGAATGTCAGGCATGAATGTTCGCTGTGAAGAACTGGCAAAAACGAGTTATGGTGTTTTGTTAAAATTTAGCATGATAAAAGGTAATTGAACAGAAAAATAAGAAATTTTTGCTGAACTTTATCCGAAAATAGTCCACGGAGCTGTGTCGTTTCAGACTATTTTCATCATTCGTTGTCGCTGGAGCGGTAAAAATATGGTCCAGCTATGCTGGTTTTTCCTGCGGCGGGATTCCATACATGATACGTTATGGTTAGAGGCCACCGATCAGGTTGAGCCCCTGCCATACCGGTTATTCTCAGCCCGGTGTAGAACATATTCTTATGGACTACCACTGTTTTCAGGCAAGAATTCCAACGACCAGGGAAAATAATGTTACGAAAACCCCATACCCGGTACCATCGACTCCATGTATATTATCTGAACAGAAAAGATGTTGAGATAGCAGACGACCCGGATCTGATCGGGACCTGGATAGAGGATGACAGCGCCATTGTATTTTTTCATCGGTCACGGGAGGCATATATGCAGGAGCTTTGCCGCCGGCAGGGGGCAAAGATCATTTACCAGGCTGATCTGGATTACCGGGATTGGGAAGCCGGGGTGGAGATTACCTCCTTTTTCACCCGTTCCCTGCTGGTTGCTCCGGTGTGGGAACAGAGAGCCGGCGAGGTAGAAGGGCATCATACAATAGTTCTTGATCCAAGCGTGATCTTTGGCAGCGGCTTTCATGCCACCACCCGTCTTTGTCTGGAAACCCTGGAAAGGATTATGTGTGACCCTTTAACAGGGATTCGAACGGTCCTTGATCTCGGCACCGGGACCGGTTTGCTGGCCATTGCAGCGGCAAAACTGGGAGCAAAACGGGTGGTTGCCCTGGATAACAATCCCCTGGCTGTGGCCGTGGCACGGCACAATGTCGAGATGAACGATTGCGGGGACAGGGTGGAAGTTGTCCAGCATGACCTGAATGGCGGCTTGCCGGACACAAATTATGATCTTGTGATTACCAATCTGTACAAGGGACTCCTGATACGGCTTTTTGAGGATACCGATTTTTGGAAAGCCAGGTTTTTCCTGGTTTCAGGTTTTATCCCTGGGATGGAGGGGGACTTGCTGGCGGCCCTGCCGACAACGGGTATTCGTCTGCTGGAGCGCAGTAACCGTGAGAGATGGCGCCTCTGGCTGCTGGCCGGGCAGGACGGAGCGGGAGGCGTTTCGCCTTCCCGGCCGGAAATCGACCGGGAAGCGTGATCTTTTTTATTGGGATGAAATTCTGCGACCGGCAGGTTGACGAAGGAATGACCCCTGAAGTCGCTTTATGGTAACCGGTTACATGGCATGGCTGCCGTCAATCAGCCCCCCTTTGTCCTCCCTGGCTTCGGTTTTCAGCCCAGCCTTGGTCAATGCCTCGCTCAGGTCTATAAAATCATTGGTGTTTGGATGTCCCTTGGCGGATGGTGCGTCGGCCAGCCAGTCAGGCTGCGGGTCCTTGTTGGCAGCAGCGTCAATAACACTTTGAGGCACTTCCCCCTGGCAGGAAAAAGTCCCCAGTATTGTTGCCCCTTCGGCCAGTTCAATGGCCTTGTTCATGCCGATTTTGGCAGGGTTTGATCCCTTGGCCGCCCCATGACTGGCAAAGAGAAACAGCTTTTTGTTGCCGCATTTTTTCAGGTAGGCCTGGCTCGCAGGATCGGGTTGGTCATCTTTTAACCAGAAACCAATGCAGATAACATCATAGGCACCGGGGTCAGGGGCCTCTGAAACAGGAAAAATATCTTTTTCCTCGGGAAGCTGTCGAAAAAGTTCCTCGGCTATTTTTTTTGTATTCCCGCTCTGCGATGAGTAAACAACAAGCTGCTTCATGGACTTCCTCCTTTGAGATGATAATAAATGATGGCTCAACAAAACTTCGATCTACTGCGTCGTGTATCCTGTGACGATTCGCGGGCATACTGCATGTATAGTCAAGACCTGCCACAGAACACTACTTCTCGGAGTCTACGCTTGGCTCCGCTTACCTGTATATCTGTGTTTTTTTTAGCCATCTTTAAGC
>JALVAI010000175.1 GCA_027011235.1 Desulfobulbaceae bacterium | reverse complement strand
GGTCCATACCTCGACCCCATCTGTGGTATCAGGTTTTGGCAACCTTGAGGGTGTTGATGAAAAAATACCTTATGCCCGCAAACCACTGTGCCATTATGTGACCAGCAAGATCAAGGCCGAGCAACTTGTGCTCGCCGCTGATTCAAAAGGGTTGCGGACTACGGCCATCAGACCCCATCTTGTCTGGGGACCGGGTGACCCCCATCTCATACCCAGGCTGCTTGAACGAGGCAGGGCAGGAAAACTGAAGATAGTTGGCAGTGGGAGTAACCGGGTTGATATCAGCTATATAGATAATGTGGTCCAGGCGCATCTGCTGGCGGCTGACAACCTGCTCTCCAAGGGGGATGCCGGTGGACGGGCCTTTTTCATCGGCCAGGAGGAGCCTGTTTTTCTTTGGCCATGGATAAATGGGCTGTTTGCCGAGTTGGGTATCGACCTGGTGCGGAAAAGGATTCCATTTGCGGTGGCATTTGCAGTCGGCGGAGGGCTGGAGCTGATTTATTCAGCCTTGAAAAAGAAGGATGAGCCACCCATGACAAGGTTTGTCGCCCTGCAGCTTGCAAGGTCACACTGGTTTTCCCATGATGCCGCCTCCAGGATATTAGGTTATGTACCGGTTGTTTCCACAGGCGAGGGGATGAGAAGGCTTGTGCGCTGGCTGCGAGAGTCCTGGTGAGGGCGGGAGGTTCTTTGAATTTTCTTGTTGTTCGCATCAATATTTTTGAACCGGATGAAAAATGCGGTATTCCCGCAGGAATAGCGGGATGGCACCGGCAGGTGATGTTGTTTTTATTCGTTGTTTTCCTGAAAAAAGATTTGACAGTATGTCCTTTTTTAAGTAGTTATCCCACACGTGAGCTGAACCACCATTCACTTTCCATTGGGGAAAATACCTTTTTTCAGAGTCATCAGGAGTAGTTGCTATGATCACCTTAGACATCACATTGTTTATTCATATTGTTAATATGATTGTAATGATGGTTATTCTCAATGCTATTCTTTACAAGCCGGTGCTTGGTATCCTGGAAAAGCGGCGGCAGAGGCTGGATTCGCTTGCCCATGATGTTGAACAGTTTGAAGAAAATGCCCGTCATCGTCAGGCGGAAGTTGATAAGAAGATGCATGAAGCGAGTATGCAGGCAAAAAAAGCTCTTGATGGTGCTCGAAGTGAGGCGCAGGCAGCAGGTGCTGAAAAGCTGGCCGCCATTCGTAAGGAGGCGGAAAGTGAAAAAGAAAAACAGCTTGCGGAGTTGCGTTCCCAGATCGAGAAGGTCAGAAAGGAGCTTGGGGATAATGTGGCTGGGTTTGCCCAGGAAATGGCTGGAAAGATACTTGGAAGGAGTCTGGAAGCATGAGAGCTCGAATCGTAAAAATTATTTTGCCGGGACTGATGGTCGCGGCCCTGTGTACGGCGCCTATGGCTTTTGGTGCTGGCCATGGGGCGGCCGCTGGTGCTGATGATCAAGCACTGCACGGCATAGAGGCCGCCCATGAGGCAAATATGGCAGCAGCTGAAGCAGCGCATGGTGAAACTGCTGCCGCTGTTCACGAGGAAAAACTTGCCAGTGAACACAGCGCCGAGGTGGAGGCAGGGGCCGAGAGAATAGAAGAGGGACTTGCCGGCGGTGAGGGGCACGGAGAAGCGGCCGGCGAGCATGGTGAAGGTGAGCATCATCCGATGATCACGCCTGCCAAGCTGAAGGACCTTTTCTGGCGGACCGCAAACTTTCTGGCTCTGGTGGTCATTCTGGTCAAGTTCCTTGCCAAGCCGATAAGCTCTGGCTTAACAGGGCGGCGTCAGCAGATAAAGGCCGAGCTGGAAGAGCTGCAGGCAAAGCGTGATGAGGCCGAGCGTCAGTACAAGGAGTTTGAAGCCCGTCTTGCCGGCATGGAAAAAGAGATGGAGACCATTGTTGAAAAGGCCGTTGCCCTTGCTGAAACGGAAAAGATTCGTATCCTTGAAGAAGCTGAGCAGGCGGCAGAAGATATTAAGCGTCAGGCTGAGGCTGCTGTGCAGGCTGAATTGGTTGATGCGAAGCGGAAGTTGCGCGATGAGGTTGCCGAGCAGGCAGCCGCTATGGCTGAAGAGTTGATCGTTAAAAACCTGACCCCTGCGGATCAGGTAACGATTACTGAACAGTATCTTGAAAGAGTAGGTGCGGTACAGTGAGACAGACAATCTTAGCACGACGATATGCCAAGGCTCTTTTCTCCCTCGGTAAAGAGGATGGGAAAAATGAACAGTACAGCGAGGTATTGAGCGCCATTGCCGAGCTCTATAAGGATGAAACCGTAGAGAATGCGTTGGTTAATCCTCTGTATCCGGTAGAAGCCAGACTGAAGGTGATGGCTAAAATCGGAGAGCTGGCAAAGGCTGATGCAATCATGGCCAGGTTTCTTGCTCTGCTTGTGGAGAAAAAGAGAGCGGACATTCTGCCTGATATTGCGGCAGAAATGCGGATCATGGTTGACCAGGAACAGAATATCAGTCACGGTTCAGTGGTTTCTGCCATTGAGCTTGACGATGCCCTGAAGGGAAAGATCCAGCAGGCCCTGGAGAAGATCACGGGGAATAAGGTTATACTTGAGACCAGTGTCGATCCCTCCATTATTGGTGGGGTAATTGCCAAAGTAGGTGACTTGGTGCTTGATGGGAGTATAAAAACACAACTTAATGGATTAAAAGAATCTATCAAGGGGAGAGAATAGTCAAATGCAGATTAAAGCCGAAGAAATCAGTCAGATTATAAAGGATCAA
>JALVAI010000174.1 GCA_027011235.1 Desulfobulbaceae bacterium | reverse complement strand
ATTATTGCACGTGCTGTAGGAGCGGATTTATCCGCGAATAGCTTGCCCAATTACCAGGATAACCATGAAAATTTCGCGGCTGAAGCCGCTCCTACAAACTTGTGTTTGCGGGTAGACCCGCATTAGTGCCTTACTCCTGAATTCCTGTCATAAAAAAACAAGAAAATTTCATGAAGAAAAATTTGTTATTTCAGGCGATTGTTTCGTTATATTGCACATGCAACATAATTATTGCATGTCCTGTAGGGGCGAATTTATTCGCCTGAGGAAAGCGTTATTTTATCTGGAATGGTTCCCTCAAGGCGGCTGAAGCCGCCCCTACAGACTTGTGTTTGCGGGGTAGACCCGCATTAGGAAAAACAATGGGATCTTTGCGCAGGGCTTTTTATTTACTGCTGGGATTTACCTTTCCCGGGTTCTGGCTTTTCCATGCCAGCGGCCTGCTTGCGTCCCTGTACCTGCCCCTGCAGAAACTCTTTCATACCGAGGCAACCGGCTGGCCGTCATTTATCACCGCTTCCCTTATCTATATTGCAGCAACTGCCATTTTTGAATTCTTTTTCAGGGTCCTGAAAAATGCTCGCCCGTAGCTGTCTGGCGCCGGTGGACAATCAACAACTATCCCTGAATCGCATAACCGCCATCCACCACCAGGGTTTGGCCGGAGATCATCGAGGAAAGATCGCTGCAGAGAAAGAGGGCAAGATCGGCCACGTCCTCGGGCGTTGTCAAGCGGCCAAGGGGGGTGCGCCGGAGAGACTCACTGATAATCTCGTCCCGGTTGGGAAATTTCTTCAGGGCATCGGTGTCCACCACACCGGCGGAAATGGTATTGACGGTAATATTGCGCGGGCCAAGCTCCACCGCCAGATGCCTGACCAGGGATTCAAGGGCGGCCTTGGACGAACCGACCACCGTATAATTGGGCACGGCCCTGACAGCGCCGAGACTGGAAACCGCCATGATCCTGCCGCCCTTATCCATCATCCGGACCGCATGCTGGCTTAAAGAAAGCAGGGCCCGGGCATTGATATCCATGGCCCAGTCCCAATGGCGGGTGGTGAGCTCCATGACCGGTTTCAACACCCCGGAAGCGGCATTGGAAACCAGGATATCCAGTTGCGGGTAGGTGGCGCTGATCTCTGCAAACATCCGATCGACATCAGCTTCTTTGGCCACATTTGCCTTAACGGCCAGGCAGCGAACACCCTTTTCCTCTATGGCGGCCACGGTTGCCTCGGCATCCCTGCGGTGGCGAACATAGTTGACCACGATATCCACCCCGTTTTCCGCCAACCGCAGGGCAATCGCCCTGCCAATCCCCCTGGAACCACCGGTTATAAGGGCAACCTTACCTTGCAGATGATACATAATTCTCCCTGGAAACAATAATCCGATATTTAATGGTGATCAGAATTTTTTATAATAAATGAGTTAAATTACAAGGTATATACAGGGATTGCAAGTATTGGCTGATGGCATCGTAAAACTTTGCCGGCACCCTGTCCAAAAACGGCAGGCTGGACAAAGACGAGCGCCAGCTATGACCTGATGGCCCGGCGGGCAGCACTTACCGCAAAGGAAAAGGGGCGAAAACGAATGGGATTTAACGTGGAAGGCACCCGAAAATCATCCACCTGCAGGTCATCGGGCGCGGACAGTGGAAAGGAAAGATCAGCCCTGTGACTGCCGGCAATATTCCTGCGTTCTGCCGCCATCTGTAGGGGACTGTTCCGCAAAGGGATGCTAAGAATTTCAAGCAGGGCCGTATCAACAGCCACGGGATTGGTGCCTGCGGCAACCACCCTCAGGGGATAGGGACTGCCGTTGATCGGCCCGGTTCGATGCATGGCCCGAATGCCATCAACCAGGGTAAGGCTTTCGGGCAGACAGGCCAGCAGCCCGACAAGCAGATCGGCAAAATCTCCTTTTGGCCCGCCATACACCATGTGCCACCACGGTTTCTGCAGACCGGTGAGGCAACCGAAACAGTTTTTCACCGCCATGGTGACCCTGGCCTGGGCATGCGCCTTGACCCGGGGCAGATTCACCAGCAGATCGCACTCAAGGGCGCGGACGGCAATTCCGGCCCTGACTCCGGAGGGCATCATACAGATACGGCTCCTGCGAAAATCGGAAATCTCCACCCCCATGGCGCGCAGTGCCTGCCCTATGCCAAGCCGGTCAAGATTGACCCGGGCTGAGCCAAAGGCCGGTGAATCCCCGATCATTACCCTTGCGCCCGCATCAAGAAACCACTGGGCCGCGGCCAGGATAAATGGAGCCTCGGTACAGGGTAAAGGCCCCCTGGCAGCGGTGAGAAGATTTGGTTTGAGCAGTATATCCCGGCCATGCAGTTCAGACGGAATGCCGGTTGTCCTGATCAGGACATCAAAATTCTCAAGCAAGGAGGAGCGTCGATAAGACGAACAGGGCAGAAGGGCAACGGATGTTGATTCAAACTGCATTCTCGATCTCGGCTTACTCTTTTCTAAAAAACATTAACCGGATAAGAACCTGTGCTGGGCAGATGCCTGGCCAATACTGATCATGTTCCGGTCAGTCTGACCTTCACCAAGGGGTACCTAAAAAAAATACAAAAAAACCGGCCCACCCACAACGGATGGACCGGCCAAAAAAGGAGAGAAGAGATGAAGAATTACCTTAATTATAGCAGAAATCGTGCCAACCTAAAAAAATCCCTGCAATAAAAATTATTTTTAATTATATCAATATAATACAAAAACTTTTATTGCACTCATC
>JALVAI010000173.1 GCA_027011235.1 Desulfobulbaceae bacterium | reverse complement strand
AAAACTTCGATCTACTGCCTCGTGTGTCCCGGGGCGATTCGTAGGCATACTACCTGTATAATCAAGACCCGCACCGAAACACCATTCCTCGGCGTTTTTGCTACGCTCCAGAGGCATGTATATCTGCGTTTTTGTTAGGTTATCTTAAGTAATTGTTACGACTATTTACGAGTTTATCACCCTTTATCCAGTCATCTTGCGCGCCG
Source organism: Desulfobulbaceae bacterium (assembly GCA_027011235.1). Taxonomy (GTDB): domain Bacteria; phylum Desulfobacterota; class Desulfobulbia; order Desulfobulbales; family Desulfobulbaceae; genus DRLX01. The sequence goes on along the minus strand of JALVAI010000173.1, from coordinate 9,459 downwards.
GTTAAGGCAGGCTTATGAGCCAAATCATTTGTGCTTATATATCTTTTTTTCGCCAGGTACAAGGGGAAAGTCTATTTTTATTGATACTGGAGTACAGTTAAAATGATAAAAGCCTGAATTAGGGAAATTTCAAGCGATAAACAAAAGTATTTTTGATTGCCACCATTCCCAGCAACGAGGGATAACATCAATACAGCGATAATCTCCAATTGTATTTAGCAGCGCTTCTGCCTGATTTCAGGTCTATTCATTTTTAAGAAAAGCGATGGTATCCCTGATTTCATTCAAGCTGAGCTTTAGTGGTAATCAGGAAAGTATTTTTTAATAAAGTCCTATTCTGTGGCACATGGTGTGGTATGATGGTACACAATGTGGTCTGTAAAGGCAAGAAACATTCCTGGATGGTGACTAAAAACAGAAATAATTTGGCGAGATGGAACAAGTAAACAAGTTGCTCCATCCCGAATAAATTGTCCGGATTTTTTTTTTACGAGTTCGTCATGAACGACAAAGCATTGGGAGCTATTTTCCGGGCCGGGAGTCTGATTTTTCGGTTTCCCCGGTCGGGGCGGAGTGCATTGTGTTGACGATGATGACAAATAGATCATCCTCCTTGAAAAAAACCTGCTGCAGATCGTAGTTGTTGTTTGCCTCAAGATCGATGACCACGCGAATCTTGTCCGGGTTCTTATGGTGGCCTATGCGAATGGTTTTTACATAGCGGCCATTGGCCGTAATGATATTTTTCAAAGAGGGACCGGCCTTGGTATTTTTAAAGTCACAGACCACCCGGGGGACTCCTTCCTCAATACCAAAGACAGTGGGCGGGTGGAAATCGGTCAGTTTAAACTGGATCATCTCGCCCCGATTTGTCGTGTTGTCAAAGGTAACGGACTGAAGGACCGGTGTTTCCTGGTCCTTCGCCACTGGCTGGTCAGCGGTTTTGGCAACAACCGGTTTGCTTCCCGTCGGTTGTGGCTTTTTCGTGGTTGTATCTTGTTCAGGAACCGCCTCTGCCTCTGTTTTTTCTAACCCAGCCTTATTTACGCTGTCTTGTCGCTTTATGTCGCTTGGGGTATTGGTTGCGGCTGATTTTGGCGCGGTCCTTGCTGAAGTTTTGGCGTGTTGGTTGGTGGCAGAAGACGCGGCAGGCGATAGTCCGGCAGAGGTGCCGGCCTTGGCCGACTCCTTCTTCTTCTTTTCCGCCTCCTGTTTGCCCACCGCCTGTTTCGGTTTTTTTCCGTTGTCAATTTCGCCTGTTGCCGGCGGCTTTGAGAGGGGGAAAATCAGGATAGTCAATGTATTGGCGGCCGGATCAAAATGTTGTTGAAAGTCGATTTTCTGCTCATCAGTAAGATCCAAAACGACTCTGGTCTTCGGATGGTCTCCGGTATGCAGACCGATACGGATTTTTTTGACATAGGCGCCATTGGTTTGTATGGAGTTGGGCATTGTCCGCGCTATGGTCGTCTTTGGAAAATCAAACACCACCCGTGGATTTTTTCCTTTAATGGCAAAGGTTTTTGGAATATAGCTGCCGTTGAGCGTAAATGTTACCTGTTCCCTGTCTGCATCAAGTTTCTTGAAGGCAACACTCTCCAGGGTCGGCCTTTCCGCAGCCAGAACAGGGACAAGAAGAAAGATCAGGAAACAGCAGGAGTAAAAAACAAAGCCGGATAGTTTCTTCATAGCTTGACTCTTTCCATGAGGGACAACGGTTTTGGTAAACGGAAGGATTGTTTTATCAGGGAATATTCATTAAGTAAGCCTTGAACTCTACATCTAAAAAAAGTTTACGCAAGAAAAGTAATAAAGTCAATGAAACATCAGAATTCTTCCGATGGCGACCAGGAGCGTTCAACCACCGGTTGCCGGGGAAACCGGGGCGAAACAAAACCCGGCCTGGACGCCACACCCTTTGCAGCCATTGAGGCAATTCTGCCCCTGGTGAAAAAACCCGGTCGATATATCGGCGGCGAACTCAATTCCATCAATAAATCCTGGTCCAAAGCGGCTGTTCGTTTTTGTCTTGTTTTCCCTGATCTCTATGAAATAGGGATGTCGCACCAGGGCCTGCAGATTCTCTATCATATCCTTAACCGGGATGATCGTTTTCTGGCCCAGCGCTGCTATGCTCCGGATGTCGATTTCGAGGCCCGCTTGCGTGAAAAAGACCTGCCCATTTTTGCCCTGGAATCACGACGGCCATTGGCTGATTTTGATGTTCTCGGTTTCACCCTTCCCTATGAGCTCTGTTATACCAACATCCTCACCATCCTCGATCTGGCGGGATTGCCCCTGCGGGCCGCTGACCGCGACCAACAATATCCGCTGGTTATCGGCGGCGGCTCCTGCTGCCTGAATCCGGAACCGGTTGCTGATTTTTTTGATGCCGTTGTCCTTGGTGATGGCGAAGAGGTCATTATCGAGCTGGGCGAGTGTCTGCTGGCGGCAAAAAAGGAGCACACGGCAAGGGATGAAGTGTTGCGTGTCCTGGCTGCCATAGACGGGGTCTACGTCCCATCCCTGTTCCAGCCCCTGTATGACGGCAAAAAAAGATTTCTTGGGATACAACCCCTGGTAAAGGGATATGAAACAGTACGCCGCCGGGTAATACCAAAACTGCCCGATCCCGCGGTGTTGTCAAAGCCGCTGGTGCCGATCGTCAAACCTGTTCACGATCGTCTGGGAATCGAGATTGCCCGCGGCTGTACCAGGGGGTGCCGTTTCTGCCAGGCAGGCATGATTTACCGTCCTGTCCGGGAACGGAGTGTGGAGGACATTCTTGAATTGGCCGAAGAGGGGATAACAAACAGCGGTTTTGATGAACTGGCCATGCTGTCATTGTCCACCGGCGATTATTCCTGCCTGCCCGAGGCGTTGACCAGTTTGATGAACCGGTTTGCCGATGAATACGTCTCTGTCTCCATGCCGTCCATGCGGGTTGGCACCCTGACCCCGGAAATCATCGCCCAGATCAAGCGGGTGCGGAAGACCGGCTTTACGGTGGCGCCCGAGGCCGGTACCGATCGCATGCGCGAGGTGATCAACAAGGGTATTACCGAAGAGGATCTGTTGGCCACCTGCCGTGATGCCTTTGGAGCTGGCTGGAACCTGATAAAATTTTATTTTATGATCGGTCTGCCCACTGAAACCGAAGAGGACGTGGAGGCCATAGTTGAGCTTGCCAAAAAGGCCAGGGCCCAGGCCGGGGGACAGGGCAGGGTACAGATAAATGTCAGCGTTGCCTGCTTTGTTCCCAAGCCGCATACCCCTTTTCAGTGGCATGGTCAGCTTGAACTGGAAGAGGCAAGGGCGCGTCTTAACCGTCTGAAAAAGATCCTGCCGAAAAAGGGGTTTAAGCTGAAATGGCACGACGCCGACATTTCCCTGCTCGAAGGTGTTTTTTCCCGGGGTGACCGCAAGCTCTGCCGGCTTATTGAAACGGCCTGGCGCGCGGGCGTGCGTCTTGATGGCTGGTCGGAACATTTTCGGTTGGAAAACTGGCAAAATGCGGCCGACCAATGCGGCCTGGACCTGAATTCCTATCTCCGGGCCAGGAGCATGGACGAACCCCTGCCCTGGGACCATCTTGATTGCGGGGTGGACAGGTCATTTCTTGAAAAGGAATGGCATCGTGCCCTGGAACGGAGCTACACCCCTGACTGTCGAAACCATGGGTGTCAAAAATGCGGTCTCTGTGATTTCGCCACCATCTATCCGCAAACACTCAAGTCCTGCCCCCGCCCCTCGGCCATGCCCGCAACCAGGTCACCAACAAAGGAAGAACTCTCCTTTCGCTATGCGGTCCACTACTCCAGGCTGGGCGACAGCCGTTTTTACGGGCACCTTGAACTGTTGCAGCTGGTCTTCCGGGTCCTGCGCCGGGCCGGTCTGCCGGTCCTCTTTTCCAGGGGCTATAACCCCTCGCCCCGGGTGTCATTCAGCCAGGCCCTGCCGGTAGGCATGGAGAGCCTGGTTGAACATTTTCTGGTGGATCTTGCCCGGCCAATTGCCGATACCACCGCCATGGTCGAGGCCTTGAACAGGGAATTTCCCCGAACCATTCGCGTACACCGAATTGTTCCGGCCCCCAATCAGAAGCAGTCAGATCTGGAGGCCACCTATCGGATCGAGAGGTCATCCTTTCCGGACAGTTCTGTTCTTTCCGAGCAGGAACTCCGGCGAAGGATAGAAAAATTTCTTGCCGCAAAGGAGTGTATCATCGAGCGTTTTCGCAAGCGGAAACGACGAACCCTGGATATCAGGCCCCTGGTCACTTCCATCAGTCTCAATAAAACCGCCATTGAACTTGTCCTTGTCCATCCCCATGGGCGGGCAGGGGTCAGCCCGTTTGAGTTGCTGGAAAAAATGCTCGGCTTGACGACAGATCAGGCAAGAATGCTCCGGATGATGAAAACAGATGTTCAGGCCGTGCAAGAGAAAGGATGATAAACAGGGCGCATGGCTGCAAAATATTTTGCGCTCAACGCATTTTTGCGCTACAAAACTTCTTTGAGATTTTTTTTAATGAGAAAATTTTAAGTAGCAAAAATAGGGTTGAAGCAGGTTGAAATGGTATATACATAATTTCAGCCGGGGTTATTTATTGCCAAGGAGAGAAAATGAAGAAAATTGTACTGCGTGAAGATGAAATGCCGACCAGCTGGTATAACGTGGTTCCAGATATCCCGGGCGGAATGCAGCCACCGCTTGATCCGGAAACCCTGGAGCCGATGGCCCCGGAAAAGCTGGCCGCGGTTTTTCCCATGGGGCTGCTTGAACAGGAGATGAGTCCGGAGAGCTTTATAGATATCCCGGAAGAGGTCCTGGATATTTATAAGATATGGCGCCCTTCGCCCCTGGTCCGGGCCTATAAACTTGAAGAGGCCATAGGCACCAAGGCAAAGATATTTTTCAAGAACGAGGGCGTTTCTCCGGTTGGCAGCCATAAGCCCAATTCCGCCGTTGCCCAGGCCTACTATAATAAACGCGAAGGGGTGAAACGTCTGTCCACGGAAACCGGCGCCGGCCAGTGGGGATCGGCCCTTTCCATGGCCACCTCGAAGTTTGGTCTGGACTGCAAGGTGTATATGGTACGGGTTTCCTATGACCAGAAACCCTATCGGAAATCGATCATGCAGACATTTGGCGCTGATATTGTGGCCAGTCCCAGTCCGGACACCAACACCGGCCGGGCCATCCTGGAAAAAGACCCGGACACTCCCGGTTCCCTTGGTATCGCCATCTCCGAGGCCCTCGAAGATGCCGCCACCAGTGAAAACACCAACTATGCCCTGGGCTCGGTGCTGAACCATGTTGTTCTCCATCAGACGATTATCGGCCTGGAGGCCAAAAAGCAGATGGAAATCGCTGGCGAATATCCGGACGTGATTGTCGGCTGTTGCGGCGGCGGATCAAACTTTGCCGGTCTGATGGCGCCTTTTGTTCCCGATTACCTGGAAGGAAAGAAGATTGAATTTGTCGGCTATGAACCCGCCTCCTGTCCGTCAATGACCGCGGGCAAACTCGCCTATGATTCAGGGGATGTCAACATGATGACCCCGCTGCTGTATATGTATACCCTGGGCCATGATTTCATGCCGCCGGGCATCCATGCGGGCGGTCTGCGCTATCATGGAATGGCGCCGATTATTTCGGCCCTGATCCGGGACAAGGTCATAACCCCGAAAAGCGTGCATCAGCTTGAATGTTTCGAGGCTGGAGTCCTTTTTGCCAGGACCGAGGGAATTATCCCGGCGCCGGAAACAACCCATGCCATTCGCGGGGCCATCATCGAGGCCATGAAAGAGCCGGATAATCCCAAGACCATCCTGTTTAATTTTTCCGGCCATGGCCTGATCGACATGACGGCCTATGACAATTACCTGGCCGGCAAACTGCATGATTATTCCTATCCCAGGGAGCAGATCGAGGAATCTCTCTCCCATCTTCCCAAGATTGGATGATTACGGCAAAATATTGAAGATGGGGACGGCAATCGCTCGTTCCCTCCTGTTTGTCCTGATTGTTTTTGCTTGCGGGCAGTCGGCCTCTGCCGGCTGCCCGAAGTTTTCCGATGTTATCCATAACGGCGGCTGGGCGGTAGCAGATAAGCGCGGCAATCTTGTCGGCGGCTGTAATATCGACACACCCTTTATTCCCGCCTCTATCCTCAAAATTCCCACCGCCCTGGCGGCCCTGCGCGTTCTGGGGCTTAAGTATCGTTTCAGAACAGAACTGTATCTCGACTCCGGGGATAACCTGTATATCCGCGGCTATGGCGATCCCCTGCTCATCAGCGAGGAGGTTCTTGTCATTTTGCAGAATCTGCACAGCCGGGGAGTGCGGACAATCAACTCCATCTATATAGATGATTCCGCCTTTGCCTTGGAGCATCAGCCGCCGGGCCGGGAGACGAGCTCCAATCCCTATGATGCGCCCATCGGGGCAACGGTGGTCAATTTTAATTCTGTTTCCTTTCGGGTTTTCAGAAATCATCAGGTCCGCTCCGCTGAACCGCAGACCCCAACCCTGCCGATCATGCGGGAACTTGGACGGAACCTGACCAGAGGCCGTTACCTGATCAATATCTGTCCGGATGGCTGCAGAACAAAAAGGAGAATGGCCCGGTTAACGGCAGAGCTTTTTCGCGGCCTGCAGCACCAGGCAGGAATCGGCGGCAGGGGCGTTTTTGGCATCAGGAAGGCCCCTGCCCATGCCCGGTTGGTCTATTTTCATAAAAATTCACGAAGCCTGGACGAGGTGCTGGCATCAATGCTCAAGTATTCCAGCAATTTTATCGCCAATCTTCTTTACCTGACCATAGGTGCGGAAAAATACGGCTATCCTGCAACCTGGGCCAAGGCAAACCGGGCTGTCCACAATGCCCTTGTCAGTGAACTGGGAAAGAAAACAGCAGCCCTTATCATTCAGGAAGAGGGTGCGGGTTTGTCACGAAATAACCGGGTAACAGCCAGGGCCATGCTGGCAGTGCTGAAAAAATTTCAGCCCCATCGGGAATTGCTGCGCAGGCGCAGCCATGTGTTGGTCAAAAGCGGAACCATGAAGGGTATTTTTAATTATGCCGGCTACCTGCCGGAAGGGAATGCATTTGTTATCCTGCTCAACCAACAGCGTAATACACGGGGGACTGTTTTGGCCCGAATCAGACGGGGAAGTTATCCCCGCTATGCGGTCAGGAGATAGTTATGAAATTTTTCTTTTTTCTCTTGCTGTTATCGGCAGGGAATACGCCAGCTGTCGAGATTGATCTTTTTCTTCAGCCAGTCAAAATTTTTCGCATTGGCCTTGGGACAGAAATCAGCTGGATCGCCTTTGTATTCAACCCCGAAAACCGGCTTGCCGGCATGGATAAAGGGTAGCAGGGCGTCACACTCATCATATTGGAAACACTGTTCATTGAGGGCCCAGTCAAAGTCATTGACCAACTCCTCTACCTGGTAAAGATCATTTTTCAGACCGATGGAAAGGCCACGCCTGTGGGCCTGGCTCACCAGCCAGCGGTTGAAATCCAGCTGGTCTGCTGCAGTCAGCGGGAAGCCGGTGCTGTTGGTGTAGCCGTCAATGTTGTCCGGCTCAATGCCGTCACATTGTTTTGTAACCGCCAGGTCAAAACGGGCGGCCAAGATGGGGCCTAACTTGTCCAACCTCCGGATATCAACCCATTTTTCTCCGGGCCAGCCGTCAAGGTTATTGCCTAAAATTTCCTGGGGATATTTGTCCCGGTCAGGGCGCCAGTTTTCATAACTGCCGGCGCTGAAATAACAGATAACCTTTCTACCGTCCTGGTGGAGCTGGTCAATAACGGATTGTGGGGTGTCAAAAAGATCAATGTCGTACATGTCGACATCAATTGAGGTGTCTATAGTGCCGCTGAGCTGCCATTGCCAGCTTGTGCCCGGTTTGGGCAGCCACCAGGAAGGTGACTGGTGTGGGCCGCGTGCGGCCAGGATCGGCGGCAGGGAATGGAGCAGCATTGACTGGTCGGCATGGCCGGTTCCGGGGACCAGGAGCAGGACAAGGAAGAACAGGGTCCTGGAACCGTGGGCCCATGATAACAGGCGCATGGCCTCAACCATCCTCGGTATGCAGAAAATCGCGAATCTGCTGTTCATTAAGGAAAATACCTGAGAGCCGTTTTCCGTCAAGCTCCAGGGTAGGGATCATTGTTATTCCCTCTTTAATGGCGGTCAAGGGATGGGCCAGTATATCCACCTCCCTAATCTGAAAATCATTCATCTCCTGCTGTATCCTGCGCAGCGCCCGGCCGGCCATCATGCAGCGAGGTCAGAGGGCTGATTTGTAAAAGAGTATTGTTCTGTTTTTCTGGGTCATTGTCTGTCTCCCTGGAAGTGGTGCAGAGTGTTATGTAATTATAACATATTGATTTTATAATAAAAAGTATTTTCAAAAAAACAGAGAAAAGTCATTGACTTGGGAGGGGAAAGCAACTACACCAGATATGGACAATACCTTTTTCATTTTCCAGGCCAAACCTGCCCAAAGACATGAGAGACCAAAAACGGATTACGGTTATTACCGATCCCAGGTATCAGCTTCATGATACTGGTGGTGGCGAGCATCCCGAGGTGCCGGAACGGTTGCAGGTCATCACTGACAGGTTGTCTACCGGCACACTGGCCCCATTGGTGAATACTGCCGCTCCCAGGCCCGCAACCCGTGATGAGCTGATGGCCTTTCATCCCGAATCATGGCTCTTTCGCTTTGAAGAGGCCGTACTGTCCGGCCGCACCTACATTGATCATCCCGACAATCAGATTGGTTATGATTCATATAATATTGCCACGCTTTCCGCCGGGGCCGGGCTTTGCGGCATTGACCTGATTGAACAGGCCCACGGCAGCGAACACGGGCAAAAAAAGATAGTTTTTTGCGCCACCCGGCCGCCCGGCCACCATGCCGAACCGACCCGTCCATTTGGTTTCTGTTTTTTCAACAACTGTGTCCTGGCCGCCCGCTACTGGCAAAAGTGTTATGACCGCCGGCGCGTCTGTGTGCTGGATTTTGATGCCCACCACGGCAACGGTATCCAGACCGCCTTTGAAGAGGATGGCGAGGTCCTCTACATCTCCATCCACGAACATCCCAGTTTCAGTTACCCCGGCACCGGGTGGGCGGAAGAACGCGGCCTGGGAGCTGGCAGGGGCAAAATCCTGAATATCCCCCTGGCTCCGGGCAGTGGTGATGCCAAGGTGCTGGCGGCCCTGGACGGCCCGGTGGCAGGCCTGCTTGCCGAGTATCAGCCCCAGGCCTTTGTCATTGCCGCCGGATTTGACGCCCACCGGCTTGATGATATGTCCGGACTTGCCTATTCCAGTGCACTGTACGAAAAAATCGGCAGCCGCCTGGCTCTCTGGAGTCGGGAATTCTGTAAAGGTCGTCTGGTATCTATCCTGGAAGGGGGATATCATCTCC
>JALVAI010000172.1 GCA_027011235.1 Desulfobulbaceae bacterium | reverse complement strand
GCAGATCCATGACCCGGACGAGATCGGTCGGGCAGGTATTATCCAGACTCCAGCCCTGATGATAAACAATGAACTCAAAAGCTGTGGTCTACTTCCCACCAGGGCGCAAATAGAACAGTGGATACGCGCGCTCAAGGTATAAATATCCCTATTGTCGCCATCCCCTGCGGCAGCGCCTTCTGTCTTGGCAAAGACAGCAAATTTGCTATTTTCCGGGATACCCGCTACACTGTTTCATGAATATTATCCAGTTCCGGCTCCAGCCTTGCTTGCCGGCACGCATCCTTCATGATGCACTCCGGAAAAAAGAACAGTTACTGTCCCTTCAAGCGTCCCGTGCAATTATTTCACCGGATGCTACAAACAATACCTCATACATACCGGCACACCCCTTTCACAATGACAACTATCTTTTCACATCACAAACTCCTGCTGGTCCTTCTCCTTGTCCTCCTCCCGCATGGAGTTCTTGCCGACGACCTTAACCGGCAAACAACAGAGTCACCGGCAATTACAGCCAAGATACTGGGTGGCAGCGAGTCAAAACCAGGGGATTGGCCCTGGATGGTCGCCCTCCTTATCTCAAGCCAGCCAGATACCTACCAGGCCCAGTACTGCAGCGGGGTACTCATCGACGACTCCTGGGTCCTGACCGCGGCCCACTGTGTCGACGGCAAAAGCGCCGCCGACATCGAGGCTGCAGTCGGCATCTATGATCTGAAATCCTTCACCGGCCCGAGGATCAAGGTCCGGGGTATTCATATGCATCCCGGCTACAACACGACCACCCTGACCAATGATATTGCTCTGCTTGAGCTGCAACAACCTTCCGGTGGGCCAACGATAACACTCTTTTCCGGCAGTTCCCGGGAAGAGATCCCCGCGGACCTGATGGGTGTAACCATCACCGCCCTGGGATGGGGCTGGGCAGACGGACCTTCAGGCTTTTATTATCCTGAAAAACTGCGCCAGGTCGACCTGCCGGTGGTTGACAAGAACACATGCGAGAATATTTACCAAGTCTCCCTGACATCTTCACAGATATGTGCCGGATATTATGAAGGCAAGGATGCCTGCAACGGTGACTCCGGCGGGCCAGTGGTGACCACTATCGACGGGGAATGGGTGCATGTCGGCTTGGTCTCCTATGGCACACGGTGCGATATTTTCAATGGCTATTATGGCGTTTATACCCGAACTTCGGCATTTGTGGATTTTATCAGGGGTTTTGTCCCAAGCGCCCGCTTTACCCCCAAAAACATCGGCCTGCCCTGGTTACTTCTCTTGACAAAACCTTGAACAGTTCCTGGCCGATTTGACCAGATTTACCCATCCAGAAAGCACATCAGGGCCGCAATCGGCCGGTCACAAGGTGCTGCAAACACGACAACCCATGCAGGGCATGACAGGATGCGTCAAGAAAAGGGGCCGCCTTTGTGCTGCGGGAAAATCCACCGCTTCCAGTCCTGCAGGCAAGGATATATTGGCCCGCCTGTTGGACACGCAGAGGTGGTTGCCCCATACTGGACAGGGCCGACAGGCAGTAATCGGAATATTCAATATAGGAGGTCGTTCCCGGAAAAAAGCCGAACCCGCCATCATGGTTTTGACATCTCTTTAGCCAGTCACCAATCTCGGCGGCCCGTTTCTTCGCATCCTCTGCAAATGAAAGGAGATAAAAATAGACATCCCTGCTGGTGCAGTCGGCAAGATGGAAATCCGGGACCTGAAAACTTTTCTGAAAATCTCCTGCCAGTTGCCCGACATAATAATAATTTTCGTAGCTAAGTCTCTTGCCGACATCAAGGTCATCACAGGGATCGACATAGAACAAGGCCTCCCCGTCCGCCGCCAGGTCTTTGGTGACCATCCGGAAAATTTCATGGAGAAAGAATCGAACCCGCAGGGGAAGGCTGTGGCGGATTGGGACATGGGCACGGACAAAGATTTGAATTTTTTCGCCATTGATCCGGGAAAAGAGAGCCTGGTTGCCGTAACAATTATCCAGCATCTTCAGCATGCTGAGGGCGTAATAGGTGTCGGCAACGGTTGCCGGAAGACTTGGACAGGCGGCAAAGGCGCCATCTTCCTTTTGCCGCTGGAAAATAAATTCCACCAGCCGGTGACGATCCTTTGCCTGCAGTCCCATCAGACAATCCATGGCTGAAATACCGTATCCTCAAGGGGAGCAACCAGGGGCAAAAGTCTCCGGTCATCGGCCTGCTCAAGGAGTACATCCCCGGCAATACGCCGATCTCCTGTCTTTTTTCCATACCGGACGACCAGACCTGCGGCAAGGGTGACTACTTCATCCCTGCCTGCGGTTGCCGGCAGCAGTTGTCCGGCCCTACGCAAAAGAGCGGTCGGTCCGGGCCGTGTCTCCATGTACAGCAGCCAGTCATCGGCGCCGGCCATGGCCCGGATCTGCTCATTTTCCCGCTTATTGCGGCCAAGAACAAGCCAATGCCCCCCGGGAAGACGAAACTGCCGTCCCACCAGCAGAAGACGAAAGTCATTTACTTGAAACTGCCCGGGTTCAAGCATGAACAGGCCTGCATAAAAACGTTTGATGCGATCGGCCAGATTGGGATCGGTCAGGACACAGCCCCCGGCCGGGGCCGGAAAATCGGTTATATCGAACTCGCGGGCCAGATCAAGCTGCGGCCTGCGTCCCCGGCCGGTAAACCCGTACAACCGGTCACGGTCGACCCAGCCTGCGCGTTCCGGCAAGGTGGGCGGCAAACGTTTGGCGCACAGCGGTCGAAGAAGAATGTCCTCGCAGCCGGAATCACGTTCAATGACCCTGAGCGTGTCCCGGCGTTGGGACATGGGCCGCTGCCCCAGCACCTCCCCGGTGATAAGAAAAGAGGCCTGGTAATGGTCGAGGAGCTGCCGGGCCCTGGTCAGCATCAGAATCTTGCAGTCGATACAGGGATTGAAATTCTTGCCAAAGCCGTGGGCCGGATTTTGCAGCAGATCGATATACCCCTCGCTGAGATCGACCAGGTGGACATCAAAGCCGTATTTTTGACGAACTTCCGCGCAATATGCATCCCGGACAGCGAGCAGATGATGGTCAAAAAAAGGGGTGACAAATTTCAACGCCCTGACCTCTATCCCCTGGGCCTGGATAATTCTGCAGGCCAGGATGGAATCAAGTCCGCCGGAATACAGGGCCAAGGCAATCTCTCCTTTCATATTCCGTCCCCGCGCATCATCATTGTCCGACCTGTCTGTCCGCAAGCTCTCTGGCCAGGGCCAAGGTCTGGCGACTTGGCGACTCGCCTCCCAGCATTCGTGCCAGTTCCTGCACCCGTTCTTCCTGGGTCAACAGACGGATAGAGGTGACTGTTCTCCCATTTTCCACTTTTTTTTCAACAAGATAATGGGTCTGCGCATAAGCGGCGATCTGGGGAAGATGGGTGATGCAGAGTACCTGGTGGTGGGTTGCCAGTTCGCTGATTTTGGCGGCAACCGCCTCGGCTGCCTGGCCGCCGATGCCGGCATCGACCTCGTCAAAAATGACCGTATCCACCTGATCACGCCGGGCAAGTATACATTTCATGGCAAGCATGAGCCGTGAAAGTTCTCCACCGGAAACGACCTTGGCCAATGGTTTTACCGGTTCACCGGCATTGGCGGAAAAGAGAAATTCCACCTGATCACGGCCGGAAGGCTGAACGCCATCCATCCCCATGCCCTCGGGAAAGCCGATGGCGACCTTGAATACTGCCTGCGGGAACTGGAGCGATGCCAACTCCGCCTGCATGGCCTTTTCAAGTTTTGCCGCTGCCGTCTTTCTGGCCTGGCTCAACTCGGTGGCAGCGAGCAGAGCCCTGGTGCTGGTCTTTTCCAGGGCCAATTCCAGGTCCGCGATATCATCCTCGAGATCGGCCAGACCGGCAAGTTCCTGCTCGGCCCGCTTGGCAAAGGCAAGCACACTGTCAAGCCCCTGGCCATATTTCCTTTGCAACCCCTTGAGCCTGGCCAGCCGATCGGCAATCTCCTCAAGACGGGCGTGGTCTGTGGGCAGGCCGGCCCGATACCGGTCCAGCGAGGTCTCCAGATCTTCTATCTCAAAACAACAGGAAACAATCCTCTCTGCCAGCTCAGCCACCTCGGGATCAAGGCCGGCGGCATGCTCCATGTTTTTCCTGATGGTTGCCAGCGGATCTAACACCTGTGCACGAAGCAGTTGCAGGCTGTCACCGGCAAGATGGGCCAGGGTTGTGGAGGCCTTCAACCGATCCCGCTCCTTTATCAACTGCTCATCCTCTCCGGAAACAGGAGCTATCTCATTGATTTCTCTTAATTGATAGCTCAAAAAATCACGCCGTTGTTCCTTGTCCTGCTCTTTCTCCTGCAAGTCGCGCAGGGCGCTGGACAACCGTTGCCACTCTTTAAACAATCGGGTAAAAGCCTGCCTCTTGGGCCATAACTCTCCATATGTATCCAGGAAATCGAGATGTTTTTTGGTCTGCAGAAGCTGTTGATGATCGTGCTGCCCACCAATGCTGACCAAATTCTCCGCCAATTCCGCTGCCAGCCTGGCGGTCACCGCCCTGTCGTTGATAAACATCCTGCTCCGGCCCTCGGCGCTCAAGACCCGGCGGACCAGGCATTCATTACCTAAATCCAGACCATGCTCTTCGAGAAAGGCCAGCGTTTGTTGCTGATGATCTCCCAGAACGAAAAAAGCCTCAACTTCGGCAAAGGGACAGTCATTGCGTATCCAGGAGGAAGAGGCGCGTCCCCCGGTCAACAGATGCAGCGCCTGCAAAATAATGGACTTGCCGGCCCCGGTCTCACCGGTAAGGACAACCAGACCGCTGTCCTGATCCGGCAGTTCAAGGTGCATTGATTTGAGTAATGCCAGATTTTTAATGCGTAATTCCTGCAGCATACCCGCGTTTTGGTAAAGGGTTGTTCCCAGCTCTCAGTCCATCGGTGCCCTGTTTCCAGACATTCTTCTTGACGTCATTTGCGACACTATATATCCTGTCAGATATTCTTTTTTTAAGATCGCCAGAAAAAAGGGTCGGTGCAGCAGCACCGGCTTCCGGTCTGCTGCCGATACTCGTTGCGGTCTGGGTATGAATTCCTGGTCCACCGCTTACAGAGCACTACCACACACTCCTTTGCACGCCCCTGGACCAGGAAAAACAGCCGGAGCATTACGGGACATTTTTTCGTCACTCCAACCGTAGAGAATTCAATGAAAAACAGCCGGCAACTCAGCGCCAGCCTGGAAGATTATATCGAGGCAATTTATCATATTATCACCGAAAAGAAGGTGGCCCGAGGCAAGGACATCACCGCCCGTCTTGGTGTAAGCGGCGCCTCGGTCACTGAAGCACTGAGGTCACTCTCAAAAAAAGGGCTCATCAATTATGCCCCCTATGAGGTCATCACTCTGACCGATAATGGTAAAATTGCGGCAAAAGATGTCATCCGGCGACACAATGCCCTGAAAAAATTCTTCATCGAAGTCCTTGCCATTGACGACGCCATTGCCGAACAGGGCGCCTGTAAAATCGAACATACCGCTCCCCCGGAGATCATTGACCGAATGGTCCAATTCATCAAGTTCCTCGATCAGTGTCCCAGGGGCGGCAAAGACCTTATCAACGGTTTTACTGACTTCTGCGCAAAAGGACGGACCAGGCTTGATTGCGATGACTGCGTTGCCCAATGCCTGAAAAACAGATTGCAACGGCAGAAGTAGAGAAACCAGAAAACTCTACTGTCGCATCAGGGCGACTATTTCTCCGGGTCCAGGAAAACGTCCCTTTCCCTTTTTGGAAAAAACAGTTTTTCCGTCCACGGTAATATCATAAACACCGCCGCTGCCCCGGATGAGTTCAACATCCAGATCCGGTCCAAAGGCGGCACGCAGTTCTTCCTCCAGCCTGGAGGCACGGGGTTCATAGTTTCACTGGCCACAGTATTCAATACGTACTTTCATACAACCTCCCGAAAAAACGGTATGAAAAAAGCATCAGACTCTAACAGTACCTCATATTCTACCATAGAGAACCCGGCCTGCAAAGGGGCGGCACAGTGAAGAGTATTGCCGGCCACCACTTTTTCCTGTCAAGAAACAGAGCTTCAGGATATTATACCTGTATGATTCCATCGAAAATTTACTTAACAATCCGACCTTGCGCCCATGCCCGTTTATGAATACACGGCCCTGAATCCGGCTGGAAAAAAACTGAAAGGGATAATCGAGGCGGATTCACGGACCGGCGCCAGACAGAAAATTCGGCAGGCAGGCAACTATCCCGTTGACATCAGGGAAACCCTTTCCGGCAATACAAAGGGAAAAAAGAAAAATCTATCGGTTGTACGGCTGGGCGGCCACGTCAAACAGCAGGAGGTCCATGTCGCCACCCGTCAACTGGCCACCCTGCTTGGCGCCGGTATTCCGCTGGTGCCCGCTTTAAACGGTCTCATAGAACAGACCACCAATCCCGCCTTTCGCACTATTATCGCCCAGATAAAAGACCAGGTGAACGAAGGGCATTCCCTGACCACTGCCCTCTCCGAGCATCCGCGTATTTTTTCAAAGATTTATATCAACATGGTTCAGGCTGGGGAGGCTTCGGGTTCCTTGGACGTTGTCCTGGAACGACTGGCTGACTTTGGCGAGAACCAGCAGGCGCTGAAGTCCCGTATCACCGCCGCCCTTATCTATCCGATCTTTATGGGATGCATTGGTGTTGGCGTATTATTTACCCTGATCACCGTTATTATTCCTAAAATTACCAAGGTGTTCGCAGGCTCCAAACAGGCGCTGCCGCTGCCAACGGTCTTCCTCATCAGCCTGAGTACCATGCTCGCCCATTACTGGTGGCTGATTCTCCTGCTGGCTGCCATCCTTGTCATCGGTCTGCGTTATGCGCTGAGCCGACCAAAGGGACGCCGACTCTGGGACCGGATGAAGCTGACTCTGCCGGGCCTACGTGATATCAACATCAAGATTGCCGCGGCCAGGTTCAGCAGGACCCTCTCCAGTCTGCTCCATGCCGGTGTTCCCCTGTTTACTTCGCTTGGCATAGTCAAAAATATCCTCAACAATACCCTGCTGGCCGAGGTGATCGACGATGCCGCCCTTGAACTGGAAAAGGGAAAGAGTCTCTCTGATATCCTGCGGGAAAGCAGATGGTTCACCCCCATGCTTGTCCAGATGATAGCCGTGGGTGAACAGAGTGGCGCCCTTGAAAAGATGCTGGACAAGGCGGCAACGAGCTACGAAAAGGAGATCGAGGCAAAGATCCTTGCCCTGACCTCGATGATAGAGCCGATCATGATCCTGGGCATGGGCCTGGTCGTGGCCTTTATCGTCATCTCCATTCTCCTGCCCATCTTTGAGATGAACCAGCTGATCAGGTAATTCCATAGCTGATCTGATCATCCTGTTACCTGCCCATGCAGGCGCCGCTGAAGGAGCGCTCAGGTAACGCGAAAAACCTCTTCCAGGGTGGTCAGCCCGGCCAGCACCTTGCGCAGGCCGTCCTGGCGCAGGGTGCGCATTCCCGAGGCCAGCGAGGCCAGGGCCTGCCTCTTGAGCTGGCCGGCATCCGAAGTGGTCAGAATCAGACTTTTCAGGGTATCGTTTAATACCATCAACTCGAAAAGGGCTATTCGCCCTTTGTATCCGGTTCCCATGCATTCCGGGCATCCATGCCCATGGTAGAGCACCCGATCGCCGAACTTGATAGGAGACAGACCCACCCGGGCCAGGTATTCCTGGTCCGGCTTGTAGGAATCTCGACAGTGGGGGCAGATTTTACGCACCAGACGCTGGGCCAGGATGGCATTTACCGACGAGGAAACCAGAAATGGCTCCAGCCCCATATCGATAAGCCGGGTCACGGCGGAAGCGGAATCATTGGTGTGCAGGGTGGAAAAAACCAGGTGGCCGGTGAGGGCGGACTGAATGGCGATTTCAGCGGTTTCCAGATCACGAATTTCACCGACCAGAATAATATCGGGGTCCTGACGAACTATGGTGCGCAGTCCATTTGCAAAGGTCAGGCCGATCTTGGTGTTGACCTGCATCTGGCTGATGCCGTTGATCTGGTACTCGATGGGATCCTCGACGGTAATAATATTTATGCCGGGTTGATTGAGGATGGAAAGCGCCGAATAGAGGGTGGTTGTCTTGCCGCTGCCGGTGGGACCGGTGACCAGAATAATGCCGTAGGGCGCCTTGATCAACTGGCGGAACCGGGCCAGGTCCGTCTTGGTCATGCCCAGACTCTCCAGGTCGAGCAGGACCGCCGATTTGTCGAGAAGACGCATGACCACCCGCTCGCCAAATGCCGTGGGCAGCGTTGACACCCGGAGATCAATATTCTTGTCGGCAATCCGGATTTCAATCCGTCCGTCCTGGGGCAGCCTTTTTTCGGCAATATCCATCCTGGCCATGATCTTGATGCGTGAAATCAGCCGGGACTGAACATGCTTGGGCGGGGAGTACATATCATAAAGAATGCCGTCGACCCGCTTGCGTATCTTGACCCGGTCTTTATAGGGCTCGATATGGATATCACTGGCATTGTCCCGCACGGCCTGGGAAAGGACCAGATTGACCAGTTTGATGACCGGGGCATCGCTGGTGTCATCGAGCAAGTCTGCTGTTTCCTCGATTTCCGAAAGGATGGACTCGGGGTCTTCTTCGTCGATATCCTGCAGAACCTGGTCGGCCGCATCCCGACTGCCCGAATCATAGGCGGAGTTAATGGCGACAAAGATCTCTTCCTGCGGCGCCAGAACAGTCTTGATGCCCTCCCACTGCAGGGTCCTGGTCAGATCGTCAAGCTGCTGAAAATAGTGGGGCTCGGCCATGGCAATAAAACACTCGTCCGGCGTTGCCACCGGGATCATCATATACTTTTTCAAAAAACCGATGGCAACCCGGTCAATGAAAAAGGGATCCGGCTCGGCCGGCAGCCTGGTGCGCAGTTCCATGCCCGATTGAATGGAACGGGCCCTGAGCAGGTCTTCCTCACTGATCTTTCTCTGCCCGACCAGCATCTCGCCGAGACGACGGCCATTGTCCTCCTGCAGGGACAAGGCGTCTTCAATATCGCCGGGCTCAACCCCGAACTGTTCGACAAGAATTTCTCCGAGATGCTTCATAAATACGGGATATTATTCCTTGGACTTCTTGTGGGTATTCCGTAACTGATCCAGGTTTTCCCTGGCAATTTTTTTCAATGATTCCAAAGCAGAATTGCCACCTTCGATCTGTGTGCCAGTTTCAAGCCGCAACACCTTGCCGTAGAGCTTCGCCGCCCGCTCCCTGTCACCCTGGCGCTCACAGGCAACCCCGAGGTTGACCAGGGCATAGGGATTTTTCGGATCGATTTTCAAGGCCTCTTCAAAATATTCTCTGGCCCTGCCATTTTCCCTGTTACGCAGTTTTGCAAAACCGAGGTTGGTCAGCTCCATGGCGTGCCGCGGGTTAGGAGTCTTGTTCAACTGGTCATCCACAATGAAACTGGACCCCTTTTTGACATCCTCCATCACATCCCGCTTCTTGTAATAAATGGAGGCCAGTTCCGCAGGATTATCGACAATTTTGGGGGTGATAAAGATGTAGAGGTTGGTTTTCTTATGAAAGGTGGTCCTGGTTTTAAACAGCCAGCCGAGCAAAGGTATATCACCAAGC
>JALVAI010000171.1 GCA_027011235.1 Desulfobulbaceae bacterium | reverse complement strand
CTTAAATGGTCGGCGGTGAGCGGAAAATTTGCCACCTTGTATCCCATATGGGTGGCCAGATATACGCTGACAGGTGTCTTGCCGGAGCGGGAAACACCGATCAGAATAATGTCGGCCGCGTCATAGCCGCCGGTTTTCTTGCCGTCATCATGATCTAAGGTGTAGTGGATTGCCTCCACCCTCTGGTCTATTTGTGATACATCCCCACGGCGGAAATATCCGGGCTCCCGCAGTGCTTTGGCCTCAAGTGCCCTTTCCAGGCCATTGAGAAAACCGCCGTACAGATCAAAAACCTCCACCTCGGCCACGTCAAAGACAGCCCTGACCTCCTTGTCCATAATGGTGCAGAAGACAAGGGGCTGCAGGGCGCCGGACTGGGTGCGAATATGGTGCAATGCCTTTTGCGCCTCATTAACGGTACGGACAAAGGGAATCTTTTCCTCGTTAAAGTTGATCCCTGGAAACTGGCACAAAAGAGACCTCCCAAGTTCCTCGGTCAGGATCGCCGTTGAATCGGATACATAATAAACATCTTTAATTTTCCACATTACATCCCGGCTCCCTGTTTACGTTTGTGGCAGAACAAACAGCGATATTTGGGCGGATGATCTGCGGGAAGTGGAGCAATGCCCTTGGGCGAATGGCATTTGCCGCAGTGTTTTTCTGCCTCTTTTTTCTTCATGTGGAGAAAGGGCGCATGATCGTCATCAGCGGGCAGGTGGGCCGTGGTTTCCGGGGGCGCACTCCAGAGAAAGTAGAAAAGCCCTGCGCAAACCACGATAAACAGGACATTGGCAATAAATATGGTGGTCTTGTTTTTTTTCATCTGTCAGGTTCTTTGTGAGATACAAGATAACATGGACACAGTCGGACATGCCGGACAATTCAGGATAATTTCACCAGAACTACAGCAAAATAATTACCACCCGCTTACCTGTTGCCAAAGGCGGAGATAGCGAACGTAGGGGGGGTACTCCCTTCTCAATAGCTATGTGCTCTTTATTACGGGCAAGTCTGAGGCTTCTCTCTGTATATTCTGATACAACGAAAATCCATGCATTTGCTCCCAACGCTCCATCCCAATAACACGAGGACTGAGCAAAACATCATACTTAAGCGAAAGACGGGCCGCTTGTTTCAAAATTTTCCGCCTTAGTGGCCGATCTTCCCTTGCCTGAATGATGAGCACGTCAATATCTGAATTCTGTCCACTGTCTCCACGCGCTTTAGAACCAAACAAAGATATTTGTTTGACCTGGGTGGCAAAATGCAGTTGGAGATACTCAACAAACTCTTGCAATGCCCTCTGTTCTGCTGCGGTCAGTGCCGTTCTTGTCACAACCATCCTCCCGCCTGCAGCCATCTGCTCACTTCTTCAAAGAAATGTTGCGCTTGTCCGATATCTGTAACTGCATCTTCTTTATCCAGTGCACTGAGAATCTCGTAGTCCCCTTCGTGTCTATCTTCCATAACCTGTCCATATATTTCACTCAGTTCAACCGGCAATAAACCTGGTTTAATGAAATGTTGCCGAAATGCTGCCAGTACTCCGCTGTGTTTGCTGCGTGCCAGTTTCCTGGTCGCCAGCAACGCGTTGGCAGCGTAGAAAATCGCATAATATGCTCGATTGATCGCAGCAGAGTAGAAATCATTGTCCAGATCAAGACGGGCAACCTTTAACGCGTCGTCTGCATGTTGCATATACAAGGAGACTTCTCTGAGAACAATATCGTCCATATCTTATATTATACGCGTTCACCCCTGCAAAGGCGTGCGAAAATATTTCTTATCTTTCTCTATAGTTCGGGCTGACAGTTTACCTGCCGGCAACCGGAGGAGAGATCAACCGGCCATTTCCAGGACATGAAAATCAATAATTTTCAGGCGCAGGAGCAGGACAAGCCACTCCATCAGAAAACTGCAGAGTAACGGATTCTTTGCCGACAGCCTGATAACTGTCCGGTGCTGTCGCTGCCTGCGAACCATGGCGTTGATTTCCGGGGCCGCATATCCGGGATCAAGGATCTTTTTGGCCACGGCTTCTCCGGAGACAATCGCTGGATAAATGCCCTCGCCGGTCAGGCCGGAGGCAAGGCCGGCCGCGTCTCCCACCAGGTAGGTGTTGCCAAAAAAGCATCCCTGAAAATCAGAGTTGACCAGGGCGGCTTTTGCCTCCTCCCTTGTCAGATCATATCCCTGTCGGGCGGCCCATGTGAGCAACTGTTTTTTGAGATCAGCCGCCGGCATATTTTTCCGGTCACAAAAGGCCCCTATGGAGATAACATCTTTATGGGGAAATATCCAGCCATAGCCTGACCCGAAAAGACGGGTGTTCAGGTGCCATTCCATTTTTGATCGATGAGCGGCAACCATGTAATTGATACCGATACCAAGATTATTCACCGGTATTGCAAGGTATTTTCTGACAATCGACGTGGAGCCGTCCGCGCCGATGAGATGAGTATATCCGATTTTTCTGTTTTCCCCTTCGGGCGTGGATACGATTATGTGTTCAGGCGTGATTGTGTGGACCCTGGTTCCGGTCGCTATTTCTGCGCCCGCCTGTTCTGCGGTTTTCGCCATCCATTGGCCCAGGGTTTTCCGGTTAATGGTGGCAATGATGGGGTTTTTTTCCCGAACCCGTATTCGTTGCAGGTTGGTATAAATGTATTGGTCACAAAATACGCCTTCAAGGAGATTTTCCGGGACATGGCGGAGCAGACCGCTCCAGGTGATGCCGCCGGCGCATACCTTGGGGCCGATATATTTCTTTCT
>JALVAI010000170.1 GCA_027011235.1 Desulfobulbaceae bacterium | reverse complement strand
AGATCGAAGTTTTTACGACGCCATCAGGTTCATGGTTGTTTATTTCGGTAGGAGCGGATTTATCCGCGAATTCGATGACGGATATTTCGCGGCTCAAGCCGCTCCTCCATCAGGTTATAAATAAAGCCCACATTTAATTTTATACAGACAATTGTCATTTCAACCTACTTAAGGAGGTAAAACGGTGTCCAAACGATCAGTTGTCTTCCATGCCTTGGTTGCTGTTTTCTGCTGCCTGTCCACTGTCTGGCCTGCGGCAGCCGGAGAGCAGAACACGGTAATTCGTATGCTCTCCCCAAGGGCTGGGGCGGAAATTCTGTCGAATCATCCGGATATCCAGGTGGAATTCACCACGGTCGTGGACAGGGATTCTCTTCTTGTCATGCTCGATGACAATGATATCACGGCCACCGTCGAGATCACCGACACGGGATTCCATTGCCGGGCTCCCATGGCGCTCGGCGCCGGCACTCATACCATATACATAGCCGGCAACAGCGCCAACGGACCTTTTGAACAGGAAATTCCCTTTTCCTCACGACAGTCTTCTACCTTTGACGAGGCTTCGACCTCCAATGAATGGACCATGAACATACAGGCCGGAAATTTCCACAGCAATCATGGCGATGATTTTGTCGGCACCTCAATTGATTCAACCCTTCAGCATGTATCAATGGTTAAAAAGGGCAATTGGCAGGTGAACCTGCAAGGTAATCTGCGTCTCCTGGAACAAAACCATTCCGGACCAATGGGAACAAGTCGTTTTTCCGGCAACGGACAAAATGATGCCTACGGTCCCCAGGAAACCACATCTGATTCCCTGGCACAGAACCAGGGTTCCATCGACCCGGAACGACAGGGGCTTGATCTGAACACCGTCCTGATGACGGCCCAGTACCAGGGAACTGATATGCACACGGTCTTTGAGCTTGGAGACCTGCAGATTGTCGAATCAAAAAATACCTTTGCAGGGCTGGCCCGCAACGGCGGTCAGCTCAGTTTCGATTACCACAACCTGTACGCAAACGGTTTTTCCGTGTTCGGTAAGGACACATTCGGCCTCCATGACGGTTTTGGCATCGGTTTTGACGACGATGACCATCTGTACGGGTTTTCCGGAGGTATCCACCTGCTTGACAGGCGCATGGACATTAAAGGCTTTTACATGCGGGGCGGACAGCAGGAAAACTCCTACTCCTCCTGGTCGCAGGAACAGGGGAACTCCGGTGAGCTGTACGGCTTTCTGCTGACAACGGATTTCTGGAACGGTCTGCTCTTCAGCGAATTTGAATACGACCGCTCCGATTTTGATCCCAACACCGGCGATACCTTTGACGGCAACCGGGATGAAGCCTGGCGCTTGGAAATTGGCGGCGGCCGGGACCAATACAACTATGATATCACCTATGAACGGTTCGGCCCGAACTATAATCTGCCCGGTAATCTGAGTCCGAAAAAGGATTACGCAGGGATTACCGGCAATGGTTCTCTCCAGTATGATGTCCATGCCGTCTCGGTCATGCTTGCCGCCTACCATGACAACGTGGATGACAACCCCACCTATGCCCGCACCAACTCCTATTCCGGCCAGGTCGATTACTCCTGGTCAGGTTTGATGGAATTTCCCCTCGGCATCAGCTACCAGCACACCAGTGACCAGTCCACGGACGAACCTCTGGACAGCCCGGAGACCAATCTCTCCACCGACACCCTGTCGTTCAACGCCGGGTATATGGGCCAGGGGCCCTTTTCCCTCAATTCATCGGTGAGCTATTCCTGGCAGAATGACGACACGGACCAGGACGCGGATATCGCTACCTTGAGTTTTACCCTCAGTCCATCGATCAACTTTGACACCTTTTCCGTCACCATGAGCGGGACGCTCAATCAGAACCGTGACCTGCTCTCCGATACCCGCACCGATGACTATGTCCTTACCCTTGATACCATGGGGACCCTGTTCAACGAACAGGTCAGTTATGAGTTCGGCGGCACCTATGACCACACCCTGATCACCGACAACAGCGGTGACCGGCACGGATTTACCGGCTACTCGCGGATCAACTATCACCTGCCCTGGCTGATGGAACTGGCCCACCCGACCATTGGTGTGGAATTGCAGTATAACAGCGATGCGCCGCAGAATGCTTCGACCACGGAAGAGACCAGGGTGTTCTGCACCCTGTCAACCTCGGTTCCCTTTACCTATTAACTGGTCATTCAGACAATAATATGCCGATACAAAAAACCTTTATCCTTCCCTGAGGAGGTTTACCATGTATGCCATCAAAAGAGTATCCATCCTTATTTTTACGTTTTTTCTTCTCGCCCTGTTACCGCAAGCGGCCTCGGCGGTGAGCATCACTGCTCCGTCAAGCGCAACGGTCGGTCAGACCATAACCGCAACCGCTACGGCAAATATTGATTCCTCTACTCTCCCGTGTACGTTACAGATCAACTTCGGCGATGCAAGCGGCTGGCAGAATGCCGTCCCACAGTGCACAACACCCAATTGCAGCAGGTCACTGCCCCATGTCTACAGCAGCCCGGGCCTATATTCCATCCAGACCCGAGGCAGCGGTTGTACTTTTTTCGGTCCTGCAACAGACACAACCCGTATCATTGTAACCGGTGCCCCCCCGCCTGTTATCCAGGAAATCGATCTTCCCGACGGCGTGGTCGGCATGGAGTATGAATATGAACTGGGCGCCCGGAGCAACCGCTACCGGAAAACAACCGGCAGAATGGATTCCGGCCTGAAAATCGTCCGCAACACGATCACGGGTGTCCCGGTACAGGAA
>JALVAI010000169.1 GCA_027011235.1 Desulfobulbaceae bacterium | reverse complement strand
GATCTGTACCTTTAAGGCCGACCTTTGCCCCCATGTCACCAAGATGGCAACCTCTCCCGTCAATCGGACAACTGAAATAATCCGGCCAGCTCCTCCCGGCTGATATTTTTCAGCAGCGATCCCTCATCTTCCACAATCAGCTCCCTGGCCAGGTTTTTTTTCTTTTCTATGAGTTGATGGATCTTTTCTTCCAGGGTGCCGACGGTCACCAGTTTATAGACCTGGACCGGATGGCGTTGGCCCATACGATGCACCCTGGCCGTGGCCTGTTCTTCCTTGGCCGGGTTCCACCAGCGGTCATAATGGATGACCACCTGGGCGCCGGTAAGGTCTATGCCGGTGCCGCCTGCCAGCAGGCTGGCACAGCAGACCCGGCAGCCTGTTTCGGTATTGAACCGTTTGATCCTTGCGGCCCGTTCCCTGGCCGCTACCTTTCCCTGTATACTTATGTAGTCAATTGATCTGCTGTCCAGCCAGTGTTCGATGATATCAAGCATGGTGGTAAACTGGCTGAACACCACAACCTTCAGGTCCGACTCCATGCACTGATCAAGCAGGCGGGTAAACTCCGTCCATTTACCGCTGCCGAATCTTTCCCAGTCCCTGCACTCCTCGAGCAGGCAGACATGATCGCAGATCTGTTTCAGGCGGGTGATGGCGGTCAGGATATGGGTAAAGTTATTTATGGCCGGATCAGCCTCTGCTTCTTCCAGGAGACCCCGGGCAAGCTGCCCCACCTGGCGATAGGGCGCAACCTGGTCCGGATGGAGCGTACAGAACCGGATGTCCTCACTCCGGTCGGGCAGCTCTGCCAACACCTGGCCTCTGGTGCGGCGGAGGATAAAGGGATTGATGATTTTTCTGATCCGGAGCCGTTGCTGTCTGGTTTTATGATGCTTGAATATTGTCCGGGCCGGTGCAGAGGCAAACAGGCCGGGCAGACAGATGGTGAGCAGGGATTGCACCTCTTCAATGCTGTTTTCTATTGGCGTGCCGCTTAACCCGAAGATTGATCTGGCCTGTAACTGCCTGGCCGCGTTATGGACTTCGGTTTTCCTGTTTTTCAGGTAGTGCATCTCGTCGAAGAAGATAATTTTGAAGCGCTGGCTTGCAAACTGCTCAATATCTCGGAGCAGAACACCATAGGTGGTGACGATGATATTTTGTTGCAGACTATCGCTGAACTTTCGTTTTGGACCATGGTGAATGGCAAGGGATAGTTCTGGGAAAAATTTCTGCTGTTTTTCCGGCCAGTGGTAGAGAACCGCGGCCGGGCAGACAACCAGGACCTTGTCGGCAGCGTCTGTGATCTGTTCGATCAGTCCAAAGGCCTGATGGGTTTTGCCCAGCCCCATGTCATCGGCAAGGATGCCGCCCAGGCCGTAGTGATACAAACCATAGAGCCAGTTGACCCCGTCCAGCTGGTAGTTTCGCAGGTGGTTGTTGATTGTCCGCGGCAGGGACGGCAGGGTGTTGTCATTGTTGGCAAGCAGAAAGGTAAGGGCAGAGTCCGGCTCCACTTTGACCGACTTTTCAGTCCTGGTCCGGAGCTGGCATCCAAGCAGGAGCAATTCTTCCCTGGTAAGTTTGATTCGTCCGTCTTTGAGAAGTCGTTCCCTGCCGAGAGCGTGGAACCAAGCCAGGGATTTTTCCTTGAGATTTAACCATTTCCGGCCTGGGATGTACTGTTTTTTGTCGGCTGCCGCTGCCAGGAGTTCACAAAGACTGATCTGCTGGTTTTCTATCAGGTAATAACCGGCCAGGTAGCACCAATCGCGGTCTTCGGAATAATCCGTCAGCTC
Organism: Desulfobulbaceae bacterium; assembly: GCA_027011235.1. Lineage (GTDB taxonomy): Bacteria > Desulfobacterota > Desulfobulbia > Desulfobulbales > Desulfobulbaceae > DRLX01. The sequence goes on along the minus strand of JALVAI010000169.1, from coordinate 1,015 downwards.
GAGCAGGTCCGGCTCACTGACAATGACGAGCTGCCTGATTTCAGGGGCCACCTCGTGGATGTCCGCACCCAGGGCGTTCCGGTTTGTTTCCAGAAAGCCGGGGATTTCATCCCGTTCAACGGTAAAGGAGTTCTCTTTTTGTTTTTTTGCGGCAGCGGCAAAGGAAAAAAGGGACAGGGCATTTTTTTCCTTCTTTTTCGTCAGCCGGTGAGCAGCAGGCAGCAGCTCCAGGGAAAATGATGTGGCATCAACAATATAACGGTTGCCGTAGCGGTATTTTTCCAGGTCGGCCAGGGACAGTTCCCGGCCATCGTGCAGGCGGCACCAGTGCTCAACGCACAGGGTATCATCCTGCCCGTCGATAAATACCCTGCTGAATGGCCGGGCCTGGTCAACCGTGCGGATGCCGAACTGTTCCGGGCCAAGGGCTTTGAGCAGTTCCCAGGTATGTTGCCGGGGCAGGGTGAGGCGAAAAAGCGGTTTTTCCCCGCTGTCTGTTTCTCCTTCTCCTGTCTGCAACCGGTATAAACCCTGTCCGTCAACTGTCAGGGTAAATTTCGGCTCACAGTGCAGAAAAAGCAGCCTTGCCAGCCACATCAGACCGGATGTATCCTGATGCAGTTTTTTGCCGGTGCTTCCCCTGGCCAGCAGTTGCTGTTCCGTCTCTGTAGTGGCTGTTTCAACCAGCCGGGATTGGAGAAGGGTATAGCCGGCGCCGGCAGCGGCAGAAGATGGTTTGTCAATGCCCAGGGCCTGCATTTGCGCTGTTGCCGGTTCGGAAAGACGCACCCGCAGCTCCAGTCCATCTGATTTTGTCATCTGCAGGAGAGTGATTTCATCATCCGGGCGCCAGGATATTTCCGGCCGGCCATTGTCTGTCTGTCCGCAGAGATAGGCGCCGATCTTCTGCCAGGGGCTGTCGGCAAACAACAGGGGCAGGGGGGTGATTTTGTTGTTTGTTTCGCGCAGGCAGAGCAGGGCAGCGGCGGCCACATGTTTGCAGCGATGTCCGTGC
>JALVAI010000168.1 GCA_027011235.1 Desulfobulbaceae bacterium | reverse complement strand
TCTTCACCGGTCAGAACGTCCTGAAACCGTTCGAGGAAGAGGGCCAGCGCCTCCTTGCGTGAGCGCATGTCAAGGTATATTTTTCGTTTCATTGTCATTGGTTATACTGGTGTTGGTGCGCTTGCCAGCCATGGTACGGGATGGGGCGGTTTGCCCTGCTGCCTGGGGTCCCGGGGTTCAATGGCAGTCGATTCTCTGTTTTCCTGAAAAGTTCAGGGAAAGAGCAGCACCCGTGCCCGGGCATTGCGGTCCAGTCCCTCCACATCCCGACCGATGACCAGCAGGCCGTCGGCTGCAACCAGCGGCCGCAGCAACCCGGATTTTCCATAAACCGGCGTGGCTATTGGAAGTATAGCGTGATTGTTTTTCTCCAGGCTGACCCGGACGTATTCTTCCCGCCCCGTGACCGATGGAATCTGCTCGCCGCAGATAACCGGGATTTCCGTCAACCCATGAGTCGGGGCAAGGCCTGCCAAAAGACGAAGCAGCGGCCGGACAAAGAGATAGAAGACCACCATGGCCGAGGCCGCGTGGCCGGGCAGGCCAAAAACCGCCTTGTTGCCGCGGGCCGCCAGCAGGGTCGGTTTACCGGGGCGGATGGCGACCCCATGCGCCAGCAGTTCGCTGTTATCAAGCCCTTCAAGTACCTGCAGGGTAAAGTCCCGCCGTCCGACAGAGCTGCCGCCGGAAAGGAGCAGCATGTCGTTTTCCGCCAGCGCCTGTTCACAGACGGTAACCATTTTTTCCAGGTTATCTTCGATTATCCCGTAACATGTCGGCATGCCGCCGGCCTCCGTGACCAGGGCGGCAAGGGTTGTTGAGTTGATGTCCCGGATTTTACCGGGAGCAAGGGGCTGGTCCGGGGCGACCAGCTCATCACCGGTGGAGATGATGCCGACCCTTGGCATTCGGTGGACAAGAAGACGGGTTATGCCCAGACCGGCGAGTACACCCAGGTCCTGGGGCCGGAGTGGTCGCTGCCGGGGAATGATTTCCGCGCCCTGTTCAAAATCTTCTCCGGCCCGGATGATATTTTCTCCCGGGGCCACCGGCCGGAAAATCTCCACAGTCTGCTCATCCATCAGGTGGGTGTATTCCATCATGACTACCGCATCGCCCCTGTGCGGAAGTTCACCGCCGGTCCAGATATGGACGGCCTGGCCGGTTTTCAGGGTGAATTCCGTTCCCGGACGGCCCATGGCGATTTCTCCGATGATTTCCAGAAGGGCCGGTTCCGATTCCGAGCAGCCGAACGTATCACGGGCCCGGACCGCAAAGCCGTCCATGGTGGAGCGGGAAAAGGGTGGCAAAGGTTCCCCAGCCCTCAGGCTGTCTGCAACCACTACCCGGCCAAGGCCGGCGGCGGCAGCGATTTCTTCTCCGGCCAGGGGAGAAAAACGGGAAAAAAGCTGGTAAAACTCGGCAGAGCTGATCAGTTGGAAAAATCCTTTCATGGTTGCGCTCTGGTCAGGATGATTGAACCCGCAGTCATCATAATGACGCCGGAACCACGGTTCAGGTTTTTCAGTGACCTGCTGCTGTTGAATAGAGAGCGCGCTCTGTCGGCGGCGTATCCATATGCGAGCAGGACCGATCCCAGCACCAGACAGACGATTGTTGCGCTGAGCATGACATCAATAGTGCTAAGGCGGTGCAAATCAAGGAATGAGGGCAGAAAACCGAGGTAAAAGAGGATTACCTTGGGGTTGCCCAGGGTAACGGCAAGGCCGCTGGTAAAGTTTTTTGCTGGAGAAAGACCAGGTTTTTGTGTTGGGCGCATCCTATCCTGGTGTACAGGAGAGGACCAGATACGCAGACCTGAAAAAATCAGATAGATTCCGCCCAGGAATTTAATCGCAACAAAGAGATCGCCCAGAAGTTCGGCAACAGCTGACAGACCGTAAACAGCCAATAAGAGAAAAAAAAGATCACCACAGACAATGCCTGCGGCAACGGCCGCGGACTGGGAGAATCCGGAGGCCAGCGACCTGGCGACAGTCGTAAAAACCCCGGGGCCGGGAGTTACGGCCAGGACAAACATGGCCCCGGCCAGGGAGATGGCATGTAAGAGAGTCATCAAGATTCTACAATGGGTACGGTTCTGTTCATGAATCGCCAGTTTTTTAACCGGCTGCAGGCAGGCCCAGGGTATACATAACCTGTCTGCCCTTGCCTTTTACCTCGATTTCCTTGCCCCTGGCAAAGGGAAATCTGTCGCCCAGGATGGTCCGCGTTTTGTGTGATACATTCACATGCATGGGAGTGCCAAGTTCTTCCATACGGGCGGCAATGTTCACGGTGTCGCCGAAAATATCATAGAGGTATTTTTCCGTGCCGACCACCCCGCCAACCACGGGCCCGCTGTTAATTCCAACCCGGATTTGCCAGCTATACCTTGCCCGTTGATTACGTTTATCCAGAAATTCGATCATTTCCAGGGCTGAACGGACAATATTTTCGGCATGGTGGGGGTCGGGTTTTGGGACGCCGCAGACAAAAAGGTAGGCATCACCAATGGTTTTCATCCGCTCGCAGTGATGCCGGGTGGCGATGGCATCAAAACCGGTAAATATTTCATTGAGCTCACTGATAATGGTTTCCGGGGAAAGATGCGAGGAAGCGGCCGTAAATTCCACTATGTCGGCAAAACAGACCGTGGCCTCTGCAAAGAGTTTTGGCGCGCAATGGCCGGTTGCAAGCAACTCTCTGGCAATGCGGCGGGGCAGGACATTTTGCAGCAGGTCTTCGGATTTCTGTTTTTCCTCCTGCAGAAGCATGTTTTGCTGGGCCAGCTTCCGCTGCAGATGCCGGATGCGGAGAT
>JALVAI010000167.1 GCA_027011235.1 Desulfobulbaceae bacterium | reverse complement strand
ATCAGGGATACCATCGCTTGCTATCCGCTACTTGATTTGACATAACCTTCACCAGGTGCACCAAGAGATTATCCTTTTTTAATCCCACCAAGTGATGGTATCCCTCGTTGCTGGGGAATGGTGGTAATCAAGTTTTTTTGTTAACCATTACATGATGGCGTCGTAAAAACTTCGATCTACTGCGTCGTGTGTCCTGTGGCGATTCTCGACATACTACATGTATAGTCAAGACCCGCCACAGAACACTACTCCTTGTATATCTGTGTTTTTACTTAGCCATCTTTAAGCATTGTCTGGACTTTTTACAAGTTCATCATTACATGACAGGACAGAGGAGATAAAAGATGGCATCTTCCCGGTTGATCCGAGTATTGCCCTTTCTGGACTGGCTGGCAGACTATGATCTTCATAAGTTAAGAAGTGATCTGATTGCCGGCATCACGGTCGCCCTGGTCCTTGTTCCACAATCCATGGCCTATGCGCAGCTTGCCGGTCTGCCTGCCTATTACGGCCTGTATGCCTCCTTCCTGCCGCCCATGGTCGCGGCCCTGTTCGGCTCATCCCGCAGGTTGGCCACCGGACCGGTGGCCGTGGTTTCAATTATGACGGCCACCGCCCTTGAGCCCCTGGCCACTGCCGGCAGCACCGAGTTCATCGGTTATGCCGTCCTGCTCGCCTTTCTGGTCGGCCTGTTTCAGCTTGTCCTTGGCATCCTCAAACTCGGCCTTGTTGTCAATCTCCTGTCGCATCCGGTCATTGTCGGTTTTACCAATGCCGCCGCCCTGATCATCGCCTCCAGCCAGATTACAAGACTGTTGGGCATTCATGTGGATTCAGCCGATCACTGGCTGGAAACCATGATACGTCTGGAAAGGGCTGCCCTGGAGTATATACACTGGCCAAGCCTTGGCATGGGTGTGTTGGCAATGGTTGTAATGATCGTCCTGAAAAAATGGCAACCAAAAGCACCCAATGTCCTGGTGGCAGTGGTGGTGACCACTCTTCTTTCCTGGATGTTGGGTTTTGAAAATAACAGGGTGGTCACGCTTGACCAGTTGCAGGTGCAGGGATTGCCGGATGTGATCAGTACCTTGAACAGAACCCTTGACCAGATCCATCAGGCGAACGCCGTCCGCAATCAGGTCTCCCGTCGTCGCCATACAGGTCAGGATACTGACAGGGACAAAGCGGAAAAACAGGACAGAAAAGGACTGTGCGGTAGGTGTCATCAGCACATGGAGGTGGATATTGTCCATTTACAGGATCCTGCTTTTCAGGGTTCAACCATCAGGATGCGCAAGGAGAATGTTCTGGAACTGCATTTTATGGCCGGGGTTCTTGACCAGTATATTGCCGGCAGCAGGAAAAAGGTCGAAGAGATGCGCAGGCGGCTTCGTTCGTTACAACTGGTTGCAGTCAGGGACGATCATGGCCGGGTGCGGTATCGTCCGGCCGCCGAGGTGCCGGAGGATGCACGAGCTGAAAAGACCATCTGGAGGATCAGGATTGGTCGGGACCAAATCGATGGTGACAAGATCCAGCTCATCGGCGGTGGTGAGATTATCGGCGCTGTGCCCCGTGGTCTGCCGCAATTTTCCCTGCCCCGATTTGACTGGCAGGTCATTCCCCATTTGCTGACTGCGGCAGTGGTTATATCCCTGTTGGGATTCATGGAGGCCATCTCCATTGCCAAGGCCATTGCCACCCGTACAGGCCGCAAGATAGACCCCAACCAGGAACTGATCGGCCAGGGGTTGGCCAATATCGTGGGTTCCTGTTCTTCAAGTTATCCTGTTTCCGGCTCCTTTTCCCGCTCCGCGGTCAACTATCAGGCAGGCGCCAGGACGGCAATGGCCTCGGTCTTCACCTCTCTGATGGTGTTACTGGCGATATTGTTTCTGACCCCGCTGCTTTATTACCTGCCGCAGCCGGTTCTGGCGGCCATTATCATCCTTGCGGTGGTCAATCTCTTTAATTACCGGGACATTGTCCATGCCTGGCGAATACGAAAATCCGATGGCGTCATCAGCGTCCTGACCTTTATTGCCACCCTCGGCTTTGCACCCCATCTTGACAAGGGGATCTTTCTCGGAGTAGGACTTTCTGTGGCCGTCTTCTTTTATTGCAAGATGAAACCGATGTTGGCCGAACTTTCCCTGTACGAGGATGGACATTATCGTAATGTTGATCATTTTCATCTCCGGCAATGTCCCTATATTGTCATAATCCGCTTTGACGGGCCGCTGTTTTTTGCCAATATCAGCTACCTGGAAAAAGAGGCGACCAAGGTTATCACCCAACGGGAAAAGGCCAAGATCATAATTTTTAAATGTAATGGTATCAACTATATAGATGCTTCCGGGGAAAGGGCCTTAAACCTTCTTGTGCAGCGGTTGCAGGCAGGCGGGTACCGGGTGTATTTTAGCGGCTTGAAGGTGGTGCAGGTCCTGGATGTGCTGCGGGCCAGCGGTACCCTTGACATCATTGGAGAAGACCATGTCTTCCCGACCCTGGCCCAGGCACTTGATGTGGTCTGGCCTCTGGTACACAGACCCGAAGATGCGGCCCATTGTCCGCTCAAGACCGTGATGTACCGGCAGGACGACAGGGAGCCCGGATGCAGGCAGATGGGATAGCTTGTAATTTTTTCTATCTGATTTTTTTTGTTTTATTACAACAAGATACCCAGCTGTTTTGATCATATCGGAGATCGCAGGTCGGCGTTGATGACGGCTTATGATTTTTTCAGGAGTTGCGCCACCTTTTCCCTGCATCGCCGGCCCTTGCAGGAGCCGCCGCCGATCCCGGTAGCCCGGGCGATTTTTTCATAGCTGTCAGCCCCGT
>JALVAI010000166.1 GCA_027011235.1 Desulfobulbaceae bacterium | reverse complement strand
GGTCAGGATCCAGGATTCGGCCACCGTGGCAGCCGTTGTCCTGTCCAACCGGTATATCACCGATCGTTTCCTGCCGGACAAGGCCATTGACCTGATCGACGAGGCCGCCTCCAAGCTGCGCATCGAAATCGATTCCATGCCCACGGAAATCGACGAACTTGACCGCAAACGGATCAAGATGGAAATCGAAATCGAGGCCCTGAAAAAGGAAAAGGACAAGGCATCAAAAGAACGGCTGGAAAAACTGAAAGGGGAGCTGGCCGAACTCAATGACAGGCTCAACGCCATGAAGGGGCAATGGCAGCTGGAAAAAGATGTAATCCAGCGCATTCGCGACATCAAGGCCAAAATCGATGAAGCGCATATGGAGGAACAGCGGGCCGAGCGCAGCGGCGATTTGAGCAAGGTAGCCGAAATCCGTTACGGCAAGATCGTTCAGCTTGAAAAGGAGCTGGAAGAGGAAAACAAGAAACTTGAAGAGCTCCAGCAAAAGAGCCATATGCTCAAAGAAGAGGTTTCCGCCGAAGACGTGGCGGCAGTGGTGGCCAAATGGACCGGCATCCCAGTAGCCAAACTGCTGGAAGGAGAAAAGGAAAAGCTCGTTCATGCCGAAGAAGAACTCTCCAAACGGGTTATCGGCCAGAAAGAGGCCATTGTTTCGGTGGCAAACGCGGTGCGTCGCGCCCGGGCCGGACTCCAGGACCCCAATCGTCCTCTGGGTTCTTTTATCTTTCTTGGTCCCACCGGCGTCGGCAAAACCGAGCTGGCACGATCATTGGCCGACTTTCTCTTTGATTCCGAAGACGCCATGATCCGGATTGATATGTCCGAGTATATGGAAAAGCACTCCGTGGCCAGACTGATCGGAGCGCCTCCCGGATATGTGGGCTATGACGAGGGCGGCATGCTCACCGAGGCGGTGCGGCGGCGGCCCTATTCGGTCATCCTCCTTGACGAGATAGAAAAAGCGCACCCGGATGTGTTCAATGTGCTTTTGCAGGTGCTTGATGACGGCCGCATGACCGATGGCAAAGGCCGGACTGTGTCCTTTAAAAACACGATCATGATCATGACCTCGAATCTCGGCAGTCATATTATCATGGAACTTGGCCAGACCGATCCAGAAGAGATGCGCCGCCAGGTCGATGAGCTGCTGCACAAGCAGTTCCGACCGGAATTCCTGAACCGGGTGGATGAAATCATCACCTTCCATGGTCTGACCAGAGAAGATCTGATGCAGATTGTCGATATTCAGATTAACCGCATGGCCAAGCGACTTGAGGATCGCAAGTTCACCATTGAACTCACAACCGAGGCCAAGGAGTTCCTGGTCGAGACCGGTTACGATCCAGCTTTTGGCGCCAGGCCGCTTAAGCGGGCAATCCAGCGCTACATTGAAGACCCGTTGGCCCTGGAAATCCTGGAAGGCAACTTCAGCGAAGGTGACCACATCCTGGTCGACAAGGGCATGGGTAACAAACTGGTTTTCAGAAAACAGTAAACAACCACTATCAGGCCCCTCCCCCACACCGGGAGGGGCTTTTTTTTGCTCTGACCGGAGACTATCCCTATGCCCATCTGTGAAACATCTGATTTCTGCGGCACCGTTATTTCGCATGTCATGATGCCCTACCATGCCAACCCGGCAGGCAATGTCAATGGTGGTGTCATCATGCAGCTTATCGACGACGCCGCCTTTGTTATTGCCACCAGATATGCGCGGTCAAACGTGGTTACCGCCTCCATTGAACGGGTCGACTTCCACCGTCCGGTTCATGTGGGTGACCTGTTGACGCTTAAGGCCTGTATCAACATGACCCACCGCTCTTCCATGGAAATCGGTGTCCGGGTTGAAGGAGAAAAAATGAGAACAGGCAGGGTGCGGCATATCGCCTCCGCCTACCTGACCTTTGTTGCCTTAAACGACCAGGGCAGACCTTCACCCATTCCCGAATATAAACCGGATTGCGAAGCGGCCCAACGCCGATACGCAGAGGCAATGCAGCGCCGCCGGCAGCGGCAGACCAACAGCAGGTGACATAAACTGGATGCTGGATGCAACGTATACGTATTCAGACTTTGGAACTAAAAACGATTAGCCAGACGATTTCCTTCCAAAGAAATTATGAAGGACAATTCTCCGTTTTGCCATATTTTTTTGGCACAGTGATAAGAATTCCATTTCCCCTCTCCTTTTTCACGTTAGAGAGAGAATGAAAAGCAATACCCTTGCTTTTTCATTCCATATGCTCTATTGCAACGTAATCATTCCCATAAAATATAGAGGAGAATACAATTATGGCTGCCGATGCAGAAGAAATATCAATAAACTATGAAGAAGATGGCACCCTTATCGTCAAGGAACTGGATAAGGAAATCCTGTCCAAGGGAGCCTGGACTACTATTCTCTTTCGTTACCAGGAGTATAACCGCGGCAAGGGCGAATATGGACCGGAAAAATATACCATAAGACGATATCAGAAACGTAATGGACAGTATCTTCCCAAATCCAAATTCAATATTTCCTCTGCAAAGCAGGCGAAAAAAATCATTGAAACTCTTGACAAATGGATTGAAGAGTAAATTTTCCCGCAGGCATTTCACAGGCAGGGCAGAAACAGCCGGATCATTTTTATTTTCCAGGGGAAAAGAATATTTTTGGGGAAAGAATATTTTTCCTTATAACTTTATATAGTTAGACAGCAAAAAGCCCCCGGATAACAGGGACGACAAAAAAGAAAATAACAACGTCCATTTTTTCTGTTGACAGACACCATTATCCCATGTAGGTTCCCGCCTCGTTGCTCGCAAACAATCACCACGGGCAACTAAAAAAACTTCCCTGTTATTTG
>JALVAI010000165.1 GCA_027011235.1 Desulfobulbaceae bacterium | reverse complement strand
GGGAACCGACGGCGCTCTCATCAATGGTCTCTGCCATGTGATTTTGCGGGACGGGCTTGAAGACAGGCAGTATATCGAGGAACGCACCGAAAATTTTGCAGCCTTTAAGGAATCGGTCCGGGAGTGCACGCCCGAATGGGCCGAGAAGATCACCGGGGTGTCGGCCGCTGATATCGAGGCCGCAGCCAGGATGTATGCCCAGGCCGACCGGGCCGGTATTTATTACACCATGGGTATCACCCAGCATACCTCGGGCACTGATAATGTCTGTGGCCTTGCCAATCTGGCCCTGTTGACCGGCAATCTCGGCAAGGAGGGAGCCGGCATAAATCCGCTGCGCGGCCAGAACAACGTGCAGGGCGCCAGTGACATGGGGTGCAATCCTCTCATGTATCCCGGCTACCAGCGGGTTGATGACGACAATAACCGCAGGAAATTTGAAGAAATATGGGGTGCGCCGCTTTCCTCTACACCGGGTTTGACGGCAACGGAAATGCCGGCCGCCATCCTTGAGGGCAAGGTAAAGGGGATGTGGATCATGGGCGAAAATCCCATTTTAAGTGATCCCAACAGCTCCCATGTCAAAAAGGCGCTGGAGCAGCTGGAAATACTGGTGGTGCAGGATATTTTTCTCACCGAGACAGCCGAGCTTGCCGATGTGGTTTTTCCTGCTGCTTCCTTTGCGGAAAAGGACGGCACCTTTACCAACACCGAACGCAGGGTCCAGAGAGTACGCAAGGCGGTTCAACCCCCGGGCAATGCCATGGATGACCTGACCATCATCAACCAGGTGACGACCAGGATCATCGGTAAAGGCAATCACACAACCATGGACGCAGCCGCAACCTTTGCGGAGATACGGTCTTGCTGGCCGGCCATGGCAGGCATGAGCTATGAACGTCTCGAATCCGGAGGCCTGCAGTGGCCCTGTCCGGACGAGGAACATCCCGGTACCCCGACCCTGCACAAGGGTGAGTTTGCCCGTGGCAAAGCGCTTTTTACCCCGATAGAGTGGACAGGGCCGGATGAATCCCCGGACGATGAATATCCCCTGGTCCTGTCAACGGGGCGGGTTTTGTATCAGTATCATACCGGAACAATGACCAGGCGTTCCGAGGTTCTCGAGCAATCGGCGCCTTCTCCCTACGTGGAAATGAATCCCGAGGATGCCGAAGAGCTGATGCTCAAAGATGGCGAGGAGGTCAGGGCCTGTTCGCGGCGGGGCGCCATTACGCTGCCAGTGCGCATTACCGAACGGGTGGAACGGGGCCTGGTGTTTATCCCGTTTCATTACCGGGAGGCGGCCGCAAACCTGTTGACCAACGATGCCCTTGATCCAAAGTGCAAGATTGCCGAGGCCAAGGTCTGCGCCGTCAGGATAGAAAAGAGGACCAAGGCGCCTGTTTAGACAGGTCAGTGAACGTTTCCCCGGATTTCAGGGGAATCCCAAGAATGATGGACTCGTAAAAAGTCCAGACAATGCTTAAAGATGGCTAAGTAAAAACACAGATATACAAGGAGTAGTGTCCTGTGGCGGGTCTTGACTATACATGCAGTATGTTGAGAGTCGCCATAGGACACACGACGCAGTAGATCGAAGTTTTTACGACGCCATCAAGAATGACAGTAAATTTACTCTGGAGATTGTAATGGGAAAAGGAATGGAACACAGGGCCGGAGCAGTGATGGTTGTCGGTGGCGGTATTGCCGGTGTACAGGCCGCCCTGGACCTGACCGAGCTTGGTTATTATGTTTATCTGGTGGAAAAGTCTGCCGTGGTCGGCGGGGTCATGGCCCAGCTGGACAAAACATTTCCCACCAACGACTGTTCTCTCTGAATACTGGCGCCCAAGCTGGTAGAGGCCGGTCGGTCTCCAAACATAGAGATGTTGACCAATGCCGATCTGCAGGCATTGGAGGGAAAGGCAGGTGATTTTACTGCAAAAATTCGGCAGCGGCCCCGCTACATAGATGCCGATGCCTGTACGGCCTGCGGGTTATGCACCCAGTATTGCCCGCGCCACCATGTTGATCCCTATAACGAGGGACTGTCGATAACCCGTCCCATTCATATTGATTATGCGCAGGCAGTGCCTGCCACCTACTATATTGATCCCTCGTCATGCCTGCACCTGCAGCATGACACCTGCCAGATCTGCGTTCCGGTCTGCCAGAGCCACGCGATTGATTTCAGTCAGAAACCCAAAGAGATCGAGTTGAATGTCGGTGCTGTCATTCTGGCGCCCGGTTTTGGCAAGATTGATCAGAGTACGCTTGCAAAATTCGGTTACGGCAGCCATCCGGATGTGGTGACCAGTTTTGAATTCGAGCGCATGACCACTGCGTCCGGGCCCTTCATGGGTGAGGTGAAGTGTTTTTCCGATGGCCGGCATCCCAAGAGAATTGCCTTTATCCAGTGCGTCGGCTCCCGTGACCTTGGCTGTGACAACGGCTACTGCTCCTCTGTCTGCTGCATGTATGCGATCAAGGAGGCCATGGTGGCCAAGGAGCATGATCCGGAAGTTGATATCACTATTTATTACATGGATATCCGTACCCAGGGCAAGGAGTTTGACAAGGCCCAGCAGAGGGCCGAAGCCATGGGCATCAAATTTGTCCGCGCCAAAGTGGGAGATATCACCCCCTGGAAGAACCGGTTGCAGCTGACCTACTCCACCCTGGAAGGGGGCCATGAGTTTGAACCCTTTGACCTGGTTGTCCTGTCCGTGGGTTTTGAATCGCCGCGTGACGCCCGAGGCATTGCTGATATTACCGGTATTGAGCTTAATCACTATAATTTTGCCAAATCCGAGACCTTTCAGCCCCTTGCCACCAACAGGGACGGGGTGATTG
>JALVAI010000164.1 GCA_027011235.1 Desulfobulbaceae bacterium | reverse complement strand
GTTATCGGGGAGAAAAATCCCCTTCTCTCGCAGTTCCATGACCTTGAGCAGGGCCGTGGGGGCGTTGCCAATGACGACAATACCGATATTATCATTGACAGCCAGCTCCATGGCCACCTCGGACCGGGTCTTTTTTCCCTCTTTTGCCCGCATGACCGTGTCCCGCTCGCCGATGCGGCAGATAACCCGGCCGCCGAATTTTTCCAGCAGGCCTGCTGAAATACCGCTGGCCGCCATATTGACATCGACCAGGATATTCTTCCCTCCCCGGATGGCTGCAAGCCCTGAGGCAATCGCATCCCGGGAAAAGCGCATGGTGTCGGCAAAGGAAAAATCACCGGTGGCATGGATACAGCGACGCACCACTTCAAACTCTGCAGGAGAAAACCGCTCCCTTTTTTCGGGCCCAAGCTCGGACTCGATAATACGAAAACTCTCAGCCTCGATGGCCTGCGGTCCTATCTTTTTAATTTCAGGATGTTTCATGCTCTGTTTCCGTGGGATTGCAAAATCATGATGGCGTCGTAAAAACTTCGATCTACTGCGTCGTGTGTCCTGTGGCGATTCTCGACATACTACATGTATAGCCAAGACCCGCCACAGAACACCACTCCTCGGAGTCTACGCTTCGCTCCGCTTACCTGTATATCTTTGTTTTTACTTAGCCATCTTTAAGCATTGTCTGGACTTTTTACGAGTTCATCAAATCATGGCCTGGACAAAACAGCGGGCCGCATCCGGGGTCCGCCCCCAGTGCAGGTGCACATAGCCGGCCAGGGTATTGGCCCTCACATATCCCTCAAACCGGCCGTCATCAAGGACAAAGGCGCGTTCAACATCTTCGGGCATGGGGTCAATTTCCGAATAATGGAACTCATGCCCATAACAGATACCGCCCTGGCGGCCAAGAAAGGTGTCCCTCTCCAGCCTTGCCTGTCGGTAGCCAAGCCTGCGCAGACCCCTGCCCATTTGCGCCCGTACCGGATACACACCAACCATGGAATGTTCGGCCCCGCGGGTATCGATAATGGCCTTGCAGAGATACATAAACCCGCCGCATTCAGCGTATACCGGCCTGCCTGACATTGAAAATTCCAGGATGTCCCGCCGCATGGATGCATTTTCCGCCAACAGGGCCGCATGCAGCTCCGGATAGCCGCCGCCGAGATACAATCCATCCAGATTCTCCGGCAGGTTGTCGTCATGCAGGGGACTGAACGGAACGATCTCGGCCCCGGCAGCCCGGAGCATGTCCAGATTGTCCTGGTAATAAAAACAAAATGCCTCATCCCGGGCAAGGCCCAGACGGGCAACGGTTTCCTGCCGCGGAGCATCAATGCCGTTTGCCGCTGGTCCGGTGGCTGTGGTAGCCAGTTGCTCCAACCGGTCCAGGTCAAGATGGGCTGCCATCAGGGCCGCCAGCCGGTCTTGATCCATCTCCGCTCCCATATCCAGACCAAGATGCCGGGACGGAAGGGAAATTCCGCTGTCCCTTGGTAAGGCGCCGATGATCTCCGCCCGGCAATGATTCCTAACCGCTTCGGTAATCAACTGCAGGTGTCGCGGACTGCCGACCCGGTTGAGGATGATACCAGCAACCCGGATCCCTTTATCAAGGGTTTCAAAGCCATGAATAACCGCGGCCACACTCTCGGCCGCCGAGCGGACGTCTACCACCAGGATGACCGGCACGCCAAGAAGAGCGGCCAGATGGGCCGCCGAGCCCTGGCCGCCGTCAAAGAGCCCCATTACCCCTTCGATCACGGAAATGCCCGCTGCCGGGGCATGGGTAACAAAGGTCCTCCTGACAAAATCAGCGCCGCACATGCGCACGTCCAGGTTCCTGGAAATGCGTCCGGTTACCTGCCTGTGCAGAGTGGGATCAATAAAGTCGGGACCGCATTTGAACGGTTGTACCTCGACGCCCCTCCCCCGCAAGGCCGCCATGATCCCCAGGGCAAGGGTTGTCTTGCCGCAGCCGGAATGGGTGCCGGCCACTATGACAGCCGGGATATTACCTGCCATCACCCCTTGCCCTTTCTTTCCGGGGATAAAGAATATCAAATACCTGCGAAATTCCATCCAGCAGGCCCGGGGTCGGCCGGGAAACCAGCTTCTCGTCAACAAGATATATCTGATTATTTTTGACCGCCTTGATCAGCTGGAAACCGGGTTCGTTTTTTATCATCTCCACGGTGACCGGATTCATGCGGCCCTTCTGGGCCAGGAACACATCAATTTCATTTGCTTTGGCAAGGATATGCTCCTTGCCGTAGGCGGCGATATTGGTTTTACGCACCTGTTTGGCATCTGCGGCCACATTGATGCCGCCGGCCGATTCCAGGACAAAGATGGCCATGGAACCGGGGGCAAAGGTCTTCATCCGTTTATGGATGGACTCGAAATAGACCCGCTTGCGCTCGGCCGGCGGAATTTGTCGTACCTGACTCCCAATTTCCGCAAGCCCCCGGCCAAAACGGGTAACCATTCTTTTTGCCTCCTGTTCATGGCCGGACAATTTTCCCAGGGTCTGCCAGTAGCGAAACAGCTCATCCACTGCCGATGGCTGCAGGGACACCACCGCCACCCCGCTCCGGACAAGGCGGCTGACAAGCTGCGGGTAGGCGCGGGAGATCATGGGCCGGATCAACACCAGGTCCGGCTCCAGGGAAAGAAGGCGTTCCGGATCATCCCGAAAGCCGAGTTTCGGCAGCCCTTTCATCTGGTGATCGCTGCGACCCACCGCCACGATCTGTTTTCCGGCCCCCATATCAATGAGATTGCGGGTATGGGCCGGATAGAGGGAAATAATACGGGTAAACGGCTTTTTGACCACTGTCACCCGGCCGTCGGCATCAACAATC
>JALVAI010000163.1 GCA_027011235.1 Desulfobulbaceae bacterium | reverse complement strand
GTCTCCAGGATACGCAGGCCGGGATTGATGCGCAGGGCCTCCTGCCTGGCCTCATCCACGGAAAAATCAAAATGGGGCAGCAGATCGGTCTTGGTAATGACCAGGGTGTCAGCGCCGTGAAAAGTGGTGGGATATTTTGCCGGTTTATCCGATCCTTCCGGCACCGAGACCAGGATAATCCGTTCATGCTCGCCCAGGTCAAAGGTGGCGGGGCAGACCAGGTTGCCCACGTTTTCGATAAAGATCAGGTCAAAATTCCCGTCTTCACTCTGGTGCTCCAGGGCGTGCAACCCCTTATGGACAAGGGGAGCGTCAAGATGGCAGGCGCCGCCGGTGGTCAACTGGACCACGGGTATATTTTTTTTTCGTATGCGGTCGGCATCACGTTCGGTCTCGATGTCCCCCTCGATGACGCCTATTTTCAGGCGGCTGCCGATTCGATCCAGGCTATGTTCCAACAGGGTGGTCTTGCCCGCACCAGGACTTGAAATCATGTTGATGGCAACCGCCCCCATGGCTTCGATATGCTTTTTATTGACATCGGCCTGTCTTTGGTTTGCCGCCAGCAGGCTCTGGTGGACCTCAACAACCTTGGCCCCGGTATGGCCGGCAGTATGGCAGCCACAGGTATCACACATGATTTTCCCTCCTGTTTCCCCCAATATGCGGGGGATATCGAAAAAACTATTCCATTTCCACCCGCATCAAAACGAGATCAGACCCTTCCACCTCTTCTATGGTTAAAATGGCCTTCCTGGTAAGCGGCAGGTCCATCTTGACGGCATCAAAACCAAAGACAAAAGAGTCGATCACAATGCCCGATGCTCGGCCGATATTGACCCGCACCTGAAGAATTTTTTTCGCCCCATGGGTTACGGCCAACTCCTGCAACTGATCAAGCAGTGCCTGGGCAAGCGAGAGTTCATGCATTCAAGCCACCAACCAGGTGTAAATCCACCATAATGCGGAGAGTATTCCTCCCTGAAAACATTCGTACTCCCTCGGGATTACCCTTTCAATGGACATATGTCAATATGCTATTGGGGACCCTTTCGAGATGACTGAAATCATACAAGCAATCCAGGTGGACAAAGTCGTGGTTCCTTTTGACGGAAACAACATCCGGGGTTATGGTGAAAGCCAGCGGATATGTTTTTCAATCAGGTAGCTTGTTTCCCCATCCACGGTATGCACAGTACTACCACATGACACCAGGCCCTGGCAAACAACAGATCACTGTTCAGGTTGGCGGTGTTGTCCAGGGAGTGGGTTTTCGTCCCTTTGTCTACTCTCTGGCCAACAACCTCGGTCTTGCCGGACAGGTTGCCAATACCAACAAAGGGGTGGAGATTTTTTTATCCGGTTCCAAAGAAGACGTTGACCGCTTTCTCCATACCCTGAAGACCTCACCGCCGCCGCTGGCCCGCATCACCGATATGGCTATTTCGCCCTACCGGGGACCGGAACCCGGACCCGGATTTATCATTTGTGCAAGCAGAAATGCCGGTGACGCCACAACGCTTATCTCCCCTGACATCGCCACCTGCGGCGATTGTCTGGCCGATATTTTTTCTCCCGGCAATCGGCGCTTTCACTATCCCTTCACCAACTGCACCAACTGCGGGCCGAGGATGACCATCATCCGAAAAATTCCCTATGACCGGCCCAACACTGCCATGGCCTCCTTTCCCCTGTGTCCCGCCTGCCGCAGGGAATATGAAGATCCAGGGGACCGGCGTTTCCATGCCCAGCCCAATGCTTGCCCAAGCTGCGGCCCGAGGATAAGCCTGCACGACAACAAGGGTAACTTATTGACCAAAGACAGCGAGCAATGCCTGTCGAACTGTGCAAGTACGCTGCAAGAGGGCCGCATCGTGGCCATCAAGGGATTGGGAGGATTTCACCTGGCCGTGGACGCCTTTTCCAACGAGGCTGTACTCCGCCTGCGCAGGAAAAAACAACGGTACGCAAAACCCCTGGCTGTCATGGCAAAGGATGTGGCAACGGCTGCGACCATCTGCCGTCTGGGCAAGAGGGAAAGGGAAATTCTTGCATCCCGGAAGCGGCCCATTGTCCTGGCCCCAGCAATCACGGACATCCTGAGCCTCCATCTGGCACCGGGCCTGGATGAAATCGGCGTCATGCTGCCCTACACCCCTTTGCATCACCTGCTCTTTGCCCAGCCGCAATGCCCAAAGGTGCTGGTCATGACCTCGGGTAACCTCAGTAGTGAGCCGATCTGTATAACCAACAGGGACGCGCCGGCCAGGCTTGGCGCCATTGCCGATCTTTTCCTCTTCCACAACCGGGACATCGTCACCAGGGTCGATGATTCGGTGGTCCGTGGCCACAGGAAAACCTTGCAGATCCTGCGCCGGTCACGGGGTTATACGCCGGATCCAGTCACCGTCGCCAATCTGCCCGGTTCCATTCTTGCCTGCGGCGCGGAGTTAAAAAACACCTTTTGCCTGACCCGGCCGGGCCAGGCCTTTCTCAGCCAGCATATCGGTGATCTCAAGGGCCCGGACAATCTTGTCTTTTACCAGGAGTCGATCCGCTACCTGCAGGATGTGCTGCAGATCAGCCCCGAGATTGTTGCCTGCGATCTTCATCCGGATTATCTCAGCAGCAGGTATACGGTTGGACTGAACCTGCCCTGTATCCCGGTGCAGCACCATCATGCCCATGCCGGGGCTGTCATGGCTGAACACGGTCTCGATAATGGGCTGGCCGTTGTCTTTGACGGGGCGGGTCTGGGCAGTGACGGCACCATCTGGGGCGGGGAATTTCTCTTGATTGAAGGGAAAAAATGGGCAAGACTCGCCCATCTCGATAATTTTCCCTTGCCCGGCGGCGACCGGGCAACCAGGG
>JALVAI010000162.1 GCA_027011235.1 Desulfobulbaceae bacterium | reverse complement strand
ACCATCCCCCAGTGTGATGGAAAGTGAGTGTGAAAATAGAGAAATTACTCGTGGATGTCAAGGGAAAATCGAAGCAGCCTGGACGGAAAAACCGGACAACACCGTTGAGCGGGCCTGTCCAGTTCCTGAGACCGTTTCCCGCCGGATAAAACGGCCGGCAGTTGACACCAAAACCTCAATATTTTTCTTATCCGAGTCAACAATCCAATACTCTCTCACGCCGCCCTGTTCATAGGCCTGGTATTTCTCTTCCAGGTCATAACGGGCAGTACCGGAAGACAACACCTCCACAATAAAATCAGGGGCGGCCTCGATCATCTTTTTGCCGATAATGTGTTCCCGGCCACGTTCGATAAACAAAATATCCGGCTGCAGGATATTCTCATCATCAAAATACACATCCAGCGGCGCGATAAAGACGTGTCCACATTGCTGTTTTCTGACAAAAAGCGTCATAGCCATAGCCAGTTCCATAACAATTAGCTGGTGCAGGGGTATGGGTGCCGGCGTCATGACAAGTTCTCCATTGATCAACTGATAGGGCGCACCCTCGGGCAAAAGCAGGAACCTGGCCAAAGGAGAGAGTTTTTCACTGTCTATGGGCAGATCGGCAAAGAGAGTCTCCAGTGGCTTGGGAGGGGATTTTGATGCTGTTATCTGATTCTGCATGTATTATCTCCCGACGATGATGGAAGAACAGAAATATGCTCTTTTTCCCATTATATCCTTTCTCCTACCTGATAACAAGCCCGGCATAGCCGACCACCTGGTTGGTATCCCCGCTAACCTCGCCTGAATCCGTATAGCGCACCAGCTCTGCCTGCGTTGCTCCAAGTTCCAGGGCGGTAAGCAGAACAATGGTGGTGGGCATGATCCCGCACATGGAGATACGATTTCCCACCACGGTCTCATAAAGACCACGGGGATCAAGGGCCTGAATCCGTTCCAGGGCAAGGTGATCCTTGCTGCTTGCACTCTGCCTGGACTCGTAATGGGTCATGTCCGTGGATGCCACCATCAAAACAGGCTCGCCAAATTCCCTGATGGCAAGCGCCAGGTCATGGGCCGCACGCCGACAGTCATCATAGGAAATATGCGACACCACAATGGGAACTATCTTGAGATTTTTCTGGAGAAACTGCAGAAACGGGACCTGCACTTCCAGGGAATGTTCATGTAGATGGGCAATGTCGTCATCAACGATGATCTCGGAATTTCGCAGGATGGAAACCGCCAGGCTCCGTTCTATGGGAACCGGACCAAAGGGCATTGACCAGTCGGATATACCCAGGGCAAGCGGCTGACCATTGCCCGTATGATTGGGCCCGAGGATAAGGGCCGTCTCAGGGACCTTCACCCGGGCAAAGGTCTCCCCCGCCACTGCACCCGAATAGACATAACCCGCATGGGGGACGATAACAGCGAGCGCGGTCTCTTTTGTTTCCGGCGCAGTTGCCGGGATATACCGGGCAAGGGTTTTCCGAAGAACGGCAGGGTCGCCGGGATAAAACTGATCGCTGACCACCGGTTGACGAATCATAATAGTTACCTCCACGCAGAAGACCCGGATAAACCAGCATGGCTGGACCCTAATTTACCGTCGTCCCAGCCGCAACGAATGATGCAAATAGCCCGAAAGAACACAGCTACGCGAGCTATTTTCGGATAAAACTAACATGCCTTAACGGCACAACAAGCAATGAAAATCAAGAGGTTACGCTAAAAAACATGCGTAACCTTATTTTCGGATAAAATTGTTCCTCTGGATTCCCGCCAACAGACTGCGGAAATGACGCAAGGGACAGGCTGCGGGAACGACGGGAAGCGATATCCACGGAAATGACGTATTCGTGGATCACGACAAAATCCCTATTTTTTCACCTCCCAGGTAGTTCCATCCGGGCCGTCATGCAATTCGATATTATGGGCAAGCAATTGATCACGGACCTTATCGCTTGTAGCCCAGTCCTTTTTCTTCCTGGCCTCATCGCGTTCCCTGATTAAATGATTGATCTCCTCCTCGCTGATGTCAATGGATGCCAGTAATTTTTTCTTTTTTTCCTCCACATAGCGAACGGGATCCTGACCGGCCACCCCAAGAATATCTGACAATTCGACAACGGTCGCACCCGTGGCTTTCAGCAGCTCAACATCGGCAGCAGCCGGTCTGTCCGGCAGAAGACGACCGATCTTATTCATCACCTTGATCGCATCAAAGAGAAAACCCAAGGCCTGGGCCGTATTGAAATCATTGTCCATGGCCTGGTTGAAACGATCTTTCAGGCGCGCAAGTTTTTTGCCATCCTTTTTCGAGACAATGGACGGCTCCCCTGCCAATCCGTCCGGCAGAGAGGCCACCATTGCCAGACATTCATAGATACGGTCCAGGCCGGTGCCGGCATCACGCAGGGCATCCTCGGTAAAATCCAGGGGATTGCGGTACTGGGTGGAAAAGATAAACAACCGCAGCACCTCGGCCGGATAGTCCCGCAACACGTCGCGGATGGTAAGAAAATTACCAAGCGACTTGGACATCTTCTCGTCCTTGATGGTGACAAAACCGTGATGCATCCAGATATTGGCAAATTGCTTGCCCGAGGCCCCGCAGCTCTGAGCAATCTCGTTTTCATGGTGGGGGAAGATAAGGTCTTTGCCGCCGCCGTGGATATCAAAGGTCTCGCCAAGGTATTTCCGGCTCATGGCCGAGCATTCGATATGCCAGCCGGGACGGCCCGGCCCCCAGGGACTCTCCCATTTCGGCTCACCCGGCTTTGCCTTTTTCCACAGGGCAAAATCCATGGGATGTTCTTTTTGCTCGTTGACCTCGATCCTGGCTCCGGCCTGCATATCTTCAAGTTTGCGACCGGACAGCGCGCCAT
>JALVAI010000161.1 GCA_027011235.1 Desulfobulbaceae bacterium | reverse complement strand
CACCCCGCCCCGGGCCATGAATCGAGCCACATTCGGACTGGGAATAAAAACATTGGCCAGCACCGGAATCCGCACCTGCTGATCGCGGAGAAAGCGAACCAGCTCTTCATATCTGTTCAGATCATAGCCCACCTGGGTGATGATAAAGGCGGCCCCGGCCCGTATCTTTTTTACCAGTTTTGCATACTGCCACACCTGTTCCGCTTCGGTCATCTTGAAGGGTGAGACCACGCAGCCGCAAAGGAAGGCAAGGGGAGGGTCCAGGGAGTTGTCTTCCGGCAGATGCCGGTATCGACCGGCCTTCATCTGTTCTATAAGCTGGATGGTCTGGATGGAGTCCAGGTCGTACACCGGTTTGGCCTGGCCGCAATAGGTGGCCTTGGGAAAATCACCGCCAAGGATGAGCAGGTTATGGAACCTTTTGCGCTGGTAAAGGAAGAGGTGGCTTTCGATCTGGTTGCGGTTCTTGTCCTTGAGGGAAAAATGGATCAACGGCTCCAGACCGATCTGCTGTATTTCGGAGCCGATGGCAACCGGGGCCAGGGCCGGATGCCCGCCGGCATTGTCGGTGATGGACAGGGCGCTGATGCGTTCGTCTTCTTTTGCCCTGCGGGCAAATTCCAGCAGCCGGTCTATCCTCTTGCCACCGGCCCCCTGTCCGGGCACCAACTCATAGGTCAGGGTAAAGGTGTCCGGATCAAGCAAGGATTGGGAAAAAGAGTTTTTTGTACCGTTGTCTTTCATGTGCATTGCAAGCGTTATCTGCATGTCAAGCTGCCATCACCCCGCAGGAGCCCCGGCGTGCAGATAGAGCAGGATAAGGGTATAACTCAGGGCCGATGCCCCGGTACTCATGACAACAATGGTTCCGGCAAGCCTGCCATCACCGCCCAGCTGACAGGCCATGATATAGGTGGCAACGGCGGCCGGGGCCCCGGCCATTAACAGGCCGATGGCATAATCAAGCCCGGTAACGCCAAGGAAAAGCAGGAAACAGGCCGTTATCAAGGGCAGGACAAGGAGCTTTATCAAGGTGGCAAGACCTGCGGCTGCCAGGTCTCCACGCAGACGAGCCGTGGAGAAATTGCCGCCGATGGCAACCAGGGCCAGAGGCAGGGTCATGCCGCTGGCAATACTGAGTGAGCGGTGCAGTACGACCGGCATGGGCAGGTGGAAAAAACTCCAGCAGATACCAAAAAGGGAGGAGAGAATCAGGGGATTGGCAGCCATCTGTCGGGCTATTTTGCCATATCTGATACGCTGCTCCTGACCTGGCAGGCTAAGGGCAAGAACAGCAAAAAAGTTCAACACCGGCACCATAAAACCAAGGAGAATCCCGGCCCTGGCCAGCCCCGGATCACCATAGGCGTTATAGATAAGGGCCAGGCCGATATAGGCCAGATTGCCGCGGAACGAACCCTGGCAGAAGGCCCCGAGAACAGGGGCGGAATAGCCGCGGCGCTTTCCAAGGAGCCAGGCAAGGAGGAAGCAGCAGCCTGTGGCGCCGGCAACGGCCAGGATCAGGCGGATATTGAAGCTGGCGGAAAAATCGGCGGTGCCGATTTTATGGAACAGCAGAAGCGGCAGGCAGACATAAAAGACCAGCCTGTTGCTCTGCTGAAAAAATACACCGTCCACCAGGCCGATGCGACGAATGGCCCATCCCAGGCCAATGATGAGAAAAACCGGGGCAACAATTTGAATAATGGTCCACATGGGTCCGACTATATCCAAATAGCTGCGGGAAAACCAGCCCTATATCGGTGGAAAAAAAGATTGACAATGAGAATTTCTGTTGTATTTTAATCGTTAAATGGCGATATAGTGATTATTAGAAACAAAGCTGCTATGGATGAGTTTATTTCAGTTATGAAGGCCCTGTCTGATCCAGGTAGGGTAAGAATTATAAAACTGTTACAGGGCCACCGGCTTTGTGCCCGTGAAATACAAAGGGTGCTGGGGCTCGCCCAGCCAACGGTTTCCAGTCATTTGAAGATCCTTGAATATGCCGGCTTTATAGAAAAAAAACGGCAGGGAAGTCGGATGATTTTCAGTTTGAGTGATGGAAGCCAGTCCGTGTATGTGGAAACCATGTTGGTTGAACTGTACCAATGGCTTGATGATGACGAATTATTGACGGACATGCGCAGGTCGCTGGCCGAGGTTACGACCCCCTTGCGTTGCTCTGAGAACAACTGAGGAAAAAATATGGAACCTATACAAACACCGGAGTGCAACTGTGCCGATACCGGGAGCAGTAATACTGTACATAATAAAGGACTCAATAAGGGGAAGGCCGCCATCCTGGGGCTGGCCGGACTTGTTCTCTGGTATGTTATTTATGAACAGTTAGCCCCTTTTGCCGATCTCTTTACCTATTCCTGGCTTGGCCTTGAAAAAGGAGGCCACCTTGGGGAAACAATCAGGTTTTTTGTCTTTGAAGTTCCCAAGGTTATGATGTTGCTAACCCTGATTGTCTTTATTGTCGGCATGATCCGTTCCTTTTTTACCCAGGAGCGCACCCGGAAATACCTGGCCGGCAAGAGGGAGACCGCCGGCAATGTGATGGCGGCCCTGCTCGGTATTGTTACCCCGTTTTGTTCCTGCTCAGCCGTGCCTCTTTTTCTGGGCTTTGTCCAGGCCGGGGTGCCGCTCGGGGTGACCTTTTCCTTTCTCGTGGCCGCGCCCATGGTCAACGAGATCGCCCTGGTCCTGCTCTACGGGCTGCTCGGCTGGAAGGTGGCCGCCATCTACTTGACCAGCGGCTTGATGATTGCCATGGTTTCGGGCTGGATCATCGGTCGCTTTCATCTTGAACATTGGGTTGAAGACTGGGTTCAGGAACTGCGGGCCGCCGAGGCAGTTGTGGTTGAGGAAAAAC
>JALVAI010000160.1 GCA_027011235.1 Desulfobulbaceae bacterium | reverse complement strand
ACCTTGACCATGATGGCCAGGCCGATGATACCATTACCACGACAACCGATGAAAACGGCCATTACTCCTTTGAAAACCTCTTTCTTGGTGATTACACAGTGGCCGTTGATCCCGCCACCCTGCCGGCGGGTAACAGCCAGACCCATGACCTTGATGACCCGCATACGACAACACCCAATACACCGAACTCCGCTTCAGTCACCCTGGATGCGGCCAACCCGGTCAACAACGATGTTGATTTCGGCTACAACTCCAAGGGCACCATCGGTGATACCATCTGGTACGACGCCGATAACGACGGCATCCTGGATCCCGGTGAACTTGGCTTGGCCGGGGTCACCGTTACCCTGACCGGAGATGTGGATGGTGACGGTAACCCGGACACGGTTGTTGCGACCACTGACAGCGACGGCCACTATCTCTTTGACCAACTGCAGGCGGGTGACTATACCATTACGGTCAGCAACCTGCCGGCCGGCATGAGCCAGACCGCTGATCCGGACGGTGTAAATGATAACACCACCACCTTGACCCTGGCTGGTGGCGAAACCAACCTGGATCAGGATTTCGGCTATACCGGCACCGGCTCTATCGGCGACACCATATGGAGTGACGCCGATGGCGATGGAACGCAAAATAATGGCGAGACCGGTCTGGCCGGGGTCACCGTCACCCTGACGGCTGATCTCAATAATGACGGCGTTGTTGACACGGTGACCACGACAACCGACGCAAACGGCAATTATCATTTTGATAACCTGCCGGCGGACAACTACACTATCACCGTTGATCCAAGTACTCTGCCGCCGGGTATGCAGCCCACCGCTGATCCGGACGGCACCAATGACAATAGCGCAACCGTCACCCTGGCAGCCGGTGAAACCAACAACGATCAGGACTTCGGCTATCAACAGACCGGCACCATTGGCGATACCATCTGGTATGATGCCGACGGCGACGGCATACAGGACCCGGACGAGCTGGGCCTGAACGGGGTCACCGTCACCCTGACTGATGCAAACGGCAACACCGTTGCGACGACAACGACTGGCAGTGACGGCAAGTATCTCTTTGACAATCTAAATGGTGGTGACTACACCATCACCCTGACCGGTTTACCTGCCGGCATGACCCAAACCGCTGATCCGGACGGGGGTAATGACAATGCTTCCCAGGTAACCATAGGCGGGACCAGTCCCCTGGTCAACCTGGACCAGGATTTCGGCTATACCGGCACCGGTTCCATTGGCGACACCATCTGGAATGACGCCGATGGCAACGGCACCCAAGATAACGGCGAGTCCGGTCTTGCCGGGGTCACCGTCACCCTTACCGGAGATTTTAACGGTGATGGCATCCCGGATATAGTGACAACCACTACCGACAGTAATGGCCAATACCATTTTGGTCACCTGCCAGAAGGACAATACACCATCACCGTTGACCCGAACACCCTGCCGCCTGGCATGCAGCCCACCGCTGACCCGGACGGCGGTAACGACAATACCGCAAATGTCACCCTGGCAGCTGGTGAAGCCAACAATGATCAGGATTTCGGCTATCAGCAGTCCGGTACCATCGGCGATACCATCTGGTATGATGCCAACGGCAACGGAGTACAGGACCCGGGCGAATTAGGACTGGCAAATGTCCAGGTCACCCTGGTCGGTGATCTCGATGGCGATGGTCAGGCCGATGATACCCTGACCACGGTAACCGACGGGGACGGTCACTACCTCTTTGATAAACTGCCGGCAGGAACCTATGCCGTTACCGTTGATTCCACCACCTTGCCCGCCGGCATGGAAGAAACGTATGATCTGGATGGCACGGGATCAACCAACACCGCCCAGGTAACCATTGGCGACAATGAGGCCAACCTGGATGTGGATTTCGGCTATAAAGGCACCGGCTCCATCGGTGATACCATCTGGTATGACGCCGATAATGACGGCGTCCAAGACCCGGGTGAGGCCGGAATCCCGGGAGTCACTGTCACCATAACCGGTGATTTTGACAATGACGGACAGGCCGATGACACCATGACCGTCACCACCGGCCCGGACGGAACCTATCTGTTCCCCAATCTGCCGGCCGGTGAATATGACATCACCGTTGATCCGGCCACCCTGCCTGACGGCATGCAACCCGCCGGTGACCCTGATACCACTCTGGATAACACCACCCACCTGAGCCTGACAGCTGGCGAAATCAATCTGGACCAGGATTTCGGCTATACCGGCTCTGGCTCCATCGGTGACCAGGTGTGGAATGACCGAAACGGCAACGGTGTACTTGATCCCGGAGAGGCTCCGCTCCCCGGTGTCCAGGTCTGTATCGGCGTCGACCTTGACGGCGATGGTACACCTGACTATCACGCCACCACAACCACTGATGCCGACGGCACCTATCTCTTTGACAACCTGCCCGCCGGTACCCACACTATCTGTATCAATCCTGACACCCTTCCCCCAGGCATCAGGCCCAGCTTTGATCCGGACGGAGTAAATGACAACACAACCACAGTGACCCTTGGCATTGGTGAACACAACCGGGCAATGGATTTTGGCTACCAGTATCCACCGCCACCGCAACCAGCGCCTATTCCACCCATTGTGCCGCCTACCCCTGAGCCAGTACCGGGATTCGGCAGCGACCCATTACTATCCTATCAGCAGTTCGGCGACAGGGAGATCAAAGATATTTTCATCTATCCATTACCAGAGATTCCCTGGCAGGAAGCCATCATTCCGGTCTCACCCATCTACACCGGGCACGCGGAACCGGGCACCACCCTGGAGTTCACCCTGTACGATGTCATGGGCAATCAGATCGGACAACAGTCCATCATGGCCGATACCGCTGGCAACTGGCTGGTGGATTTTCCAGGCACCATTATGTATGACCTGCCCCATCACATGGCAATCACCCAGACCATATCCTCCTATAATGTGAGTTCGGCTGGATTCTTTAATATGCGAACCTATTTCAGTCCCAACTTCAGCAGCATGGTCTTTTCCAGCACTACCCTGGATGTGGACACCATCTTTGCCTACCTGCCGTCCACAATACTTGACTCCATGCACGCTGCAAACATGTCAGCCGTCAACATACAGTGGGATGATTTTAATGAATATGAATTCTTTGCTCCATCGACCCAACCGGCTAAAACCGGTCACTGATGCCAACCAGCATAGATCGACCAAAATGTTCAGGGAACCACCACAATAAACCATGAAGATCCCTCACTCCGACAGGGGCAGCCTCCTGCCGCCGGGATATTCAAATGAACAGGAAGGAAGAAAGATGAAGAGAAAACTTGGAATACTTGCCCTGGTGGCGCTGGAAATCCTGATTTTCACACCTCCAGTATTGGCCGAAGAAAATACGACGCCCACGGACTACCAGGTGGCGGTAAAGGCTGCCCAGGAAAGTGATCTTGATTATAAAAAATTACGGGAAAAGCTCTTTCAACGTTACACTCCTCTCGTTGAGAGAATGGAGCAGGCAGAGAACAGCTATATTAGTGTTTTTTCTGATAAATCAGGAAAATCAACCATCGGTGCCGGGGCCATTCCCGACAAATATTCGCCCTGGTGGCAAAACAGGATCAACAAACGGTTGAGCAAAGGCTCAGCCGTTGCCACCGATGTTACTTCTCTGTTCACAAGGACGCTGAAATATTCATCGCAGATCAAGGTTTTTTCCGACCTGCCCCTTATCAGAGAAACCACCATCCAGGAAGCGGAAGGACCTTTTGACTTCCGGTTGTTTGCCGAAGGCCGCCTCACCGATCTCAATGAACCGGTCGGCGATGACCTGAAAACCGGTGGCCCCCTCAGATACAAGGAAACTTCTAAAAACATCGAGTATGGAATTCGCAAAAAATTCCTCACCGGCACCGAGGTGGAACTGAAACAGAATATTGGTAACCTGGACACCAATTCCACCTATTTCAATCCCATAGATCAGGCCCGTGCCGGCACCTATCTGACTGTTAAACAGCCACTGCTCAAACAGTTTGGCATTACCTATAATGAGGCGCCGATCAATCTGGCAATCATTGATCATTCCATTGCCGGCGAGGAACTCCGGCGTAATGTGGAAAGCCATCTGCTTGAAGTCAGCCGCGCCTACTGGGGCCTGTACCTGGAACGTTCTCTACTCCTGCAGAAAAAGCAGCTTGCTGAAAAAAGCCGAAAAATCTATCAACAGATGCGGCGGCGCACAGGTGTTGATGTGCCGCCCAGTCTGCTGGCCCGGGCAAAATCACTGGTCAGCGCACATGAGCTGGCCGCCATGCAGGCTGAATTTGCCATGCTCAATGCCCAGTCCCGTATCCGCGCCCTGGTCAATGACCCGGAACTTACGGGAAAATCCGCCCTTGAGCTGATTACCCGGCAGCTTCCCTCCCACAAGCTTTTTGATATTTCCTTTGATCATGCGCTGCAGACGACCTTGGAAAACCGGCCGGAAATCGCCCAGGCGATTCAACATATTCAATCAGCCTACCTGCGACTGCAACGTTCGGAAAACGAACTGATGCCCAACCTCGATCTCTTCTTCCAGACCTATGTCAAGGGGCTGGAAGGAGATTATGAATACGGCACCGCCTATTCCAACCAGTTTGACGAGGGTAGCCCCAGTTATGTTGCCGGCCTGCGATTTGAATACCCCTTGGGCAACAATGGCGCCGAGGCCAGAAATATGCGGAAAAAACTTGAAATCCGCCAGCTCCTGCATCAACTGGATACCACGGTACAGAATGTGCTGCTTGAGGCACAGGTTTCCTACCGCGAGCTTGAAAAAAACTACCGATCCATGGTACAGAGTTATCAGATTATGCGCTCCGACAACGAGGAGGTCAAATCCCTGCTCTCCCGGGTTGATTATCTGCTGGACAACCATCAGCAGTATGGGGATGTTCTGTACCGACTGATGGATGCCCATGAAAGGCTTGCCGACTCGGAGAAACTGTTTGCAAAAAGTGAATTGACCTATAACTACTCTCTATATAATCTCTATCGGGCCATGGGAATCCTGGTCTCGAAGCAACAGGTTGTTTTTGAGAAGACCATTCCTGAAGATGAAGACTCTCTGCCGGTCATGGATGTTCACAGGCAGTAATCAATTGATTGCCCTCCCCTGCAGGCGATGGGCCGGACCGATTACAGCCCTGGTGGCTGTCACCCTGCTGCTAATGGTTCGGCCCGTTGCCGCCGCCACCTATGAGACCTTTCTTGAACCGGCCCGGGTCATCGATATTTCAACACCCTACCGGGACCGTATTGACAGTATCCATGTCCGGGAAAATGACCCTGTTCACAAGGGGACCCTGCTGGCCGAGCTGGGAACCGGAGTATTAAAAGCCCGTCTTGCCGAGGCACAGCAGGCAGCCCGACAACATGGCGACATTGATGCGGCCCGCGCCCTGGTTGCCATGCGGAAAAACCGTATGCGCATGCTGGCGGAACTTCAAAAGACCGGCAATGCAAGGCCCCTGGAGCTGAGTGCGGCGAAAACGGAACTGGCCATGGCCAGAGCCCAATTACAGGATGCGCTTGAAAAACAACGGATAAAGAAGAGTGAGGCCGAAGTTATCAAGGCCCAGATACAGGAAAAACAGCTGACAAGTCCGATAGAGGGTATCGTTGTTACCCTGTACAAGCAGGAGGCCGAGTTGATCGGTGGCAGTGATCCGCAGCCCCTGCTGACCATTGCCCAGCTTGATCCGCTGCACGCCGTCTTTCACCTGCCGCCGGCAGCGGCGCACAGTCTGAAACCCAATGAGCAGATTCCACTTTTGGTGAACGGACAACAGGTTATCGGCAAGGTAGATATTATCTCACCGATCATCGACGCCCAAAGCGGTACAGTTTCCGTCCGTTTTATCCTTGCCAACCCCGACCATCGCCTGGACAGCGGCAGTAGATGCACGCTTATCCTTGACGACACCGCCACCAATAACACGACCGGAGAACCAGCAAATGACCGAACAGGAACAGAAAAACCAGCAACAGATCAAGGTCCGCTACAATGAGACTTCGGCCCTTTTTGCCTCCCAGTTCATTGTCAACACCAGCGCCGAAGATGTGACCATCAATTTTTCATCCGGTCCCATTGGTGACCCGGCAACCGGAGAGACAATTCTGCCCATCCACACCAGGATGGCCATGACCAGAGAAGGAGCCCGCAGATTGCACGCTGTTTTGAGCAATATTTTGAAAACAAATGAAAACAGGGGAAAGATCCCGGCCAGCGCTCAGGCAAAAATCCCTGATATTAAGCAGTAATTTCAGTGCAACACCATTCAGAAGCCAGTAAAGGGGGTGTGACACTCTCTCCACCGGACCTGCGCCGGGTGACAACACTGTTTTGCCAGCCGGATCTGCAACAGGCCGAACGAAAATCCCTTCTCAACCAGTTTCTCCAACAGACCATTGCGTTAAATAACGCTGCCGGGGCCATCTATTTCACCCGTCAGGATGAGGCCCTGGTTGCGGAAACGACCCTGCTTTCCCGACAGATGCAGACATCAGGACCGGGACTGATCGATATACTGCAGAGCTGTGCCGACAATGCCATCAGCCAGGAAAAAGCGGGATCAACAAGTCTTAACGACGACAACTCCCTCTTCTCCGTCAACTGTCCCCTGCCCGGAGATGGCGGATGTCTGTGTGTACTTCTTGTCACCAGTCCCGAAAAGCTGTCCTCCTTTCTGGTAATCCTGCAACTTGCAGCAGCATTGCTTGATCAATACCTCCAGCAGAGCAAGGAAAGCGCGCAGATAGCTGCAAACAATTCTCTCTCCATCCAGTTTCTTCCCACCCTGAGCAAAATTTTCTCCCTGCCTCCCGGTAAGGAACGGCTTCTGCATTTTAATCAGTCATTAAAAACATTTACCGGCGCAGACCTTTGTGCCCTGGCCAGGGGAACAAATAGAAAAAATATTCGCATAGTTGCAATATCAGATATCGCCTCCCAGAACCGTCAAACCGACCAACTGCGCCTGTTGCAAAAGGGAATCGATGAGTGCGTACTCAGGGGTAGACCGCTTGCCTGGCCCAAAAGCAGCGATCCCGCGGTCCAGAATTCGCTGATTGCCGAGGAAATCTGCCACGGTTTCGGCGGCTCCCAGATACTGCTATTGCCTCTGGCCACAGGATCGGAGACACCACGAGCTGTTGCCGTCTTTTTATGGAAAAAGCAGATGGACAGGGGCCATGTCCGGGAGGCCCTGCAAGGCTTTACACCGGTGCTTGCCGGTTTGATCCCCTGCCTTGACGGCTCCGGCGGGCAAGGAATACTGTCCAAAAAGACAGGGCAGAGCCACTCCGGCTGGAGCCTGCAAAACAGGGTTACCGCCGTGGTCGGAGCTGTGCTTGTTCTTGCCCTTTTTCTGCCCGTTCCCTATCGGATAACTGCTGACGCGGTTGTGCGGCCAAGGTTTACCCGCTTTATTGTTTCCCGCTATGACGGACTGCTCAAGGAGAGTAACGTCCGGCCCGGTGACAGGGTGAACAGGGGGGCCATTCTGGCGCGCCTTGACGGTCGGCAGACCGAAGTTGAACTTGCCGCCCTGCAGGCGGAACGGGACAAGGCAAGGAAAAAACTGGACCAGGAGACGGCCAGGGGAAATACTGCCGCCGCCCAGGTCGCCCGCCTGGACATGCTCAAGATTGACCAGCAGATCACCCGGCTGACGGAACAGCAAAAACACCTGCTTATCACCAGTCCGGTCACCGGCATGGTCCTGACAGGGGATCTGCAGCGGGCCGAGGGCAGTCCGGTGAACCGTGGCCAGACCCTGTTTGAGGTGGCACCGCTTGCGCAGATGGAAGTCGAGGTCGCCATCCCGGAAAAAAACATCTCCCAGGTGGAGGAAAACGCCCTGGTCTCGGTTCGTTTCAAGGCCTACCAGGAAACCGCCTGGGAGAAACATTTTAGCCGTATCGAACCAAGGGCCCAGATAAAAAACAACACCAACGTCTTTATCGGCATCCTCGAGTTTGACAATCCGGACGGCCTCCTCCGCCCAGGTATGCGCGGAACCGCCAAAATCCATGCCGGTACCCGGTTACTCGGCTGGATCCTGTTCCGCAAACCCTGGCACACATTGCTTGGCCTGTTCGACACCCTGCTGTAAAGCCCATGCAAAACACCGGACCCGTCACAATGCCCCGGCTTCGGCCCGGCCTGCGCTTTACTCCGGCCAGGGAAGCCGGCCAGGAGCATTATATTGTCGAGGACACGGCCCGGCATATGTATTACCGGATCGGTCCGGAAGAGTATCTTCTCCTTGCCCATCTCAACCATTCTTCCTCCATGGAGGAGCTCCTGCAGCAATGTGGTGCCGCATCCCATGGCCAAACCCTGTCCGAGGAACAGGCCATGACCGTCCTCAAATGGGCGGCCTCCCGGCAGCTCTTGCAAACCGACAGCCCGGAAATGTTCAATGCCCTGCTGGGGCAGGATAACCGGATGAAGACGATGCAGGCGCTCAACAGAATGAACCTGGTCTCGTTCAAGATTCCACTGGGCAACCCGGACCCCCTGCTGCGGAGAATCATTCCCTGGCTCCGCCCCCTGACCGGCCCCCTGTTTGGCCTGTTCTGGCTCATTACAGGTGCCCTTGCCCTGGGTGTTCTTTTTTCCCATTGGCAGGCGTTTCATGCCAGGAGCGCCGGGTTCTTTGCCCCGGCCAACCTCTTTCTGATATGGCTGATCTGGCTTGGCCTCAAGGTACTGCATGAACTTTTTCACGCCCTGGTCTGTTACCGTTACGGCGGCCGGATCCATGAGGCCGGTATCCTGTTTATCCTCTTTATGCCCTTTACCTATGTGGACGCCACCTCATCCTGGAATTTTCCGTCCCGCTGGCAACGGCTCCATGTTGCCGCCGCCGGTATCCTGGGTGAGCTGACCGTTGCCTGGATCGCCCTGCTCATCTGGGCGGCGCACCCGGACAGCGCAACCGGCCTCATTGCCCATCGTACGGTTATTGTCGCCGGTATCAGCTCACTTCTGTTCAACGGCAATCCACTAATGCGTTTTGACGGCTATTATATCCTCTCCGACCTGGTCGGTATCCCCAATCTCTATCAACTGGGATTACAGTCCACAAAAGAACAGTGGGCGCGTGTTCTGCTCAACATCAAAACGACATCTGTCCTGGAGACCATGCCCCGTGGCAGGCGCTGGTTTATCCGGATATATGGGATAATGGTCTATATCTGGCGTTTTCTGGTCCTGGCCTCGCTTGGCTATATGGCATCCAAGCTTTTCGGCGGTCTGGGCATCCTCATCTCCCTTGCAGCTCTGTTGGTCTGGATCGTCATGCCCCTGCATGGCTTTATTGCCCGCTGGCCGACCTACCGGGCAATGAATCCCCATGTCGCACGCGACCTGCTGCTGCGCTCCCTTGTCCTGAGTGTCCTGGTCGGAGTCCTTCTTGCCACCATTGGCTGGCAACGATCAATACGCGCGCCAGCGGTTGTCGAATATGAACACCAGCACAGGGTCAAGACCAAGGTCGATGGTTTTGTCAGCCAAATACTCATCAAAGACGGCGACAGGGTCAAGAAAGGACAGACCCTGCTTATCCTCGACAACCCGGAGCAAAGAACCACCGTAAATATCCTGAAACTGGAAATTGACAGGCTCCGTCTTCAATCAAGAATAGCCTATAACAACGGCAGGCTGCCGGTAATGCAGGTGCTGAAACGAAGGCAACAGGCCCTGCTGACACAACTGCACCAGGCAGAAGAAGAACTGGCTGCCCTGCGCATCACTGCCCCGGGCCCGGGCACGGTGATAGCGCCCCATCTGCGACAACTGGTTGGCACCTATCTGAAAAAGGGGCGGGAAATACTCTGGATCGTCAATCCCGGTCAAAAACACCTTGTCGCCTCCATTGCCCAGAATGATATCGACCGGATGCGGACCCTGGTCGGCCAAACCATCACCATTGACATGCGGGATTCCGATCTTGGGCTTTTTACCGGCAGG
Organism: Desulfobulbaceae bacterium; assembly: GCA_027011235.1. GTDB lineage: Bacteria > Desulfobacterota > Desulfobulbia > Desulfobulbales > Desulfobulbaceae > DRLX01. The sequence continues at coordinate 9 of JALVAI010000160.1, read as the reverse complement.
GTAGAGCGG